>VGTM01000115.1 GCA_016874685.1 Methanobacteriota archaeon | reverse complement strand
TAATAATTTAAAAAAACTGTTAATAATTTAAAAAAACTGTTAATAATGGGGAAAATCGTAATAATCAAAGCTCTGTTAACTCTATTCAATTTAAAACGCAAAAAATAAATATTAGAAAAAAAACGATATCTATATTTATTTTAATAATATATGAAAAATCAACTTATCTTTCGAGGTTAAAGAATATGAAAAATAAAAATAAACTTTTATTAGGTATAGTTGCTTTGATATTCTTAGCAATAGGTGTTGTTGGATATACAAGCGTCCAAAACACAAATAGCACGATAATGAGTGTAATGGAAAATAGTAGCCAAACAAATACTTCGGACGAGGGTGGCCAAGTAAATAACCCTAACAATCCAAAAAAATCCCACTACTAAAACATGCACAAAATGTAATGGCAAAGGATATGTAACCTGTGTCATATGTGGTGGAGATGGCTTGTATACTTGTCCTACATGTGGTGGATCACATGTTATATATGGAGATGGTTGGTGCTCTACTTGTACTAACTGCCCGGCATCAGGGCCGACATCAGGGAAAGTAGATTGTCCATACTGTGAAAACGGCAGGAAAAACTGCGATGCCTGCGGTGGGGATGGCAAAATTCCAGCCTGAACTGGGATTAAAGTTGATTAGATCATTCTAATCCCCTATTTTCTAATTTACTTTTTTAAATCATATCTTTTAGAAAGCATTCCATCTTTTTAAGCCTATTCCGTGCCCCCTGCATCTGAAACCTAATTTTAATTTAAACATTTCGATTGAATTTGAAATAGTAAAGAATAAATATTAAAAATGAACAAACAGTTACATTTATTAATATATTTTCTTTGTGGAGCTGAAAAAACATGAAAAATAAAGACAAATTTAATTTGGGTTTAATAGTAGCGATTTTAATAGTTTTAGGTGTTGGATTCGGCTATTTTGCAGGCCAAACTCAAACTCCTATTAATACATCAGACAATGCAAGCGTTCAAAGTTCTGACCAAGGAAGTCAAGGAAGCAGCCAAGGAAGCAGCCAAGGAAGTCAAAGAAGCGGAAAAAATACTACACAATACAAAACATGCCCAGATTGTGGTGGTCAAAAAACTGTAGAATGTACAACCTGTAATGGCAAGGGATTTTACTATATATGTGATACATGTGGAGCAAAGAGTTATACTTACCTTAACAAATGTCCTTTCTGTCTGAGCGGAAAATTAGTTCAATATATATGCCCTAAAACCATGAATTGCCCAAAATGTGGTGGAACTGGTCAAGTTCCAGCCTAAAAAAATGGGAATGAAGTTCAAAAATCATTCCGTATTCCATTTTTTTAATTTATTTTTAATCCTACTTTTTGAGAATTTTCACCTCTTTAATCCTAGCTTTTAAGCCATTATTGTATTCTCTAAATTATCAAAGACCTCAATTTGATTTTAAAACTTATTTAAACCTTTTAATTCTATTAAAACAGCAAAAAATAAATAATAAAAAAAGAACAAAATGCTAATATAAATAAAAGGCTTTTTAGAAGTCAAAAACTTTAAAAAATTAAAAAAGAAAACAGGTAAAATCAATATGAACCTGCGAATCCTAATCCCCTCTGGAATCAGTAGCCTTAGAATTGTCCTGGCACCTCTATTAGCTTATACTTTCATTAATGACCTGAAGGTGTGGGCTATCTCTCTCTTCCTACTTGCAGTTTTGACTGACATCCTCGATGGGTACCTTGCCAGGAAATTAAATGCATCATCTAACTTTGGGGCATATTTAGATACGTTTGCTGATTTTATTCTGATCTTGACGACCTTCTCGGCTTTCGTGAATAAAGGATTATATCCTTTCTGGATTTTAATTCTAATCGCCTTTATGTTCCTACAGTTTATCTTAACATCAGGGCTTAAGATGCCTATTTATGACCCCCTTGGCAAATATTACGGATCACTTCTCTTTGCTGGCGTTGGTATCACACTGTTATTTCCTGTAAACACCATTTGCAATATTTTACTTGTTATTATTGTCGTATTTAGTATTATATCTCTTATAAATCGTTTATTATTTATTATACGCCGAAAAACTATTTATTTTAAAAACTAATTAATTTTTTTGATCTGATAACCAAAAAATCTATGTATTTCTATGAATCTATAGAATCATATGCTTGAGATAAAAATGCATGATGGCCCAGCACGGCTGGGGAAATATGGGAAACTGGAAACACCCACCATCCTAAAGCAAGAAGATTTATTTTCAATTATAAAAGATGAACCAATGCCTTATAATGTACCGCGCTCTCTGGCTGAATGGTCAGTTAATCAAACAGTTGAAAATGCAAAAAAAAATGTAAAAAAAGGGATTGCAGTTGTTCACGGCTCAAAATATCTTGATTTGAGAGTTGAATGTGCTATAGAACTGGAAAAGTTAGATAATACTGTTTTACTTATTGCAAATTCCGATGAACTTATGAGAAGACCCAGAGATCTTGTTGATACTGTGGTAGTTATAAGAGAAACCATAAATCCCAATACTGCCCTGTATATTCCCTTTGTAGATCTGGTTTTCATGCCTTTGTTAGCTTATATGGGTGTAGATCTCTTTGGAGATGCTGTATGTGATTTTTATGCTTACTTGAACACCCTGTTAACCTCAACAAGGAAATATAACCTGAAAGAATATCAAATATTTGATTTCAACCGGGATGAGCTTAAGCAACATAATCGTGAGGTTTTAGATTTCGTGATAGCCGAAATCAGGGAGAACATCAAAAATGGCACCTTGAGAAATCTGGTAGAGGAACGTTGTTGTGCATTGCCAGAGGCTATGTCTGCTTTAAGGATAATGGATAAGGAATATGTTGAATTTTTAGAAAGATATACTCAATTGTACTGAATACCAAATCTTATTCTAATATAATCCTTTATATTAATTGTTTTTTAATTTGATTGAAAAATGTATTTGATCATCGCAATTCTTGAAATATTGAAGCAAAGAATTAATTTTAAGTATCAAATTCATATTTAGAATTATATAACTGATATAATTCCTCTTTTAATTTTTTTAATCGCTATTCTCTCCATCATTCCCAGCCTTAAATACATATCCACATTCAGAACATATGAATGCCTTTGTTTTAGCGTGAGCATGATGAACTGGTTCTAGATCTCTTTTAATAGTCTTATCCATACATCCGCATTTGGGACATTTCTGGTCTAATTTACCTAATTTCATTAGTTTTAACTCCTTCTATTCAAAGTGTAATATTAATTAATAGTATTATATCTTCTCCTTAAAAAATATAAAAGTGAAAAACAAAAATTTACATCTTTAATTCGTCAATTAAAGTAATATTTGTTCTAATCACTCCTCCCAGTCCTTAAGTAGTTCAGATAAGGGTAATAGGTTTATATAAAGGTAATAGTATAATTAGCTAAAAAAATTTACACTGATGGTTAAATCTGTTTATAAATTAATTTATTTCCTTTAAAATGAGTCTCTATAATCAGAAAAAATAAAGAAGCAAGATCATTTCGCAAATTTTTCCTCTTTAAAGGTGACCTTGAATTTTGTTCCATGTGTCCTATCCACCTCTATCTGACCATCTATCTGACCAGTTAAACTGTTAACAAGTTGTAAACCTAGTGTTTCTGTACTGTTAATATCAAAATCATCAGGTAGTCCAATTCCATCATCACTAACCTTTAAAATAAAGTTCTCAGCTTTTTTATTAAATTCTACAGTGATTGTCCCACTTAAACATTCTGGGAAGGCGTGTTTCAT
Source organism: Methanobacteriota archaeon (assembly GCA_016874685.1). GTDB lineage: Archaea > Methanobacteriota > Methanobacteria > Methanobacteriales > Methanobacteriaceae > VGTM01. The sequence continues at coordinate 2,043 of VGTM01000115.1, read as the reverse complement.
ACTGTTAGTCAGCAGTTCGTTAACAATCAGTCCCAAGGGAATTGCAGTGTTAATATCCAGCATTATGTCTTTCACATTTAAATTTAGTTTTACGCTGCTGGGATCTAAAAGATAGGTATGGTAAAGATCGGCAGAGAGGGTTCGAATGTACTCACCAAAATCAATATTTTTAAGATCACTGGAACGATACAGTTTCTCGTGAATAAGAGCCATGGACTTAGCCCTATTCTGGCTCTCCCTGAAAACATCTAGCGCTGCCTTATCTTTTATGTAACGAGATTGGAGGTTAAGCAAACTGGATATGACCATTAAATTATTTTTAACCCGGTGATGGATCTCTTTAAGGAGCATCTCCTTTTCTTCCAATGACTTTTTAATCTTCTCTTCAGCATTCTTACGATGAGTAATATCATGAAAAACAACCTGAACTGCAGTTTTACCTTTATATTTCAAAGAAGTACCAACTACTTCCACATCGATAGGGGTCCCATCTAACTTTAAAAATTTTTCTTCAAATAAAGGCACAGTGCCTCCTTCTTTATACAGCCAGATGGTTCTTTTTTGCACGGTTTCCCTGTAGTCAGGATGCACAAATTCAAGGACGGATTTTCCAATAATATCTTGACTAGATTTGCCCCCCATAATTCTAGCGGCAGTATTATTAGCAGCCAAGATGTTACCATCTCCATGAATAACCCATGCATCAAAAGATTCTCTTAATAATTTACGATAAATCTCTTCACTTTCTATGATTTGTTCCTCTGCTTTTTTCCGTTGTAAGACCACCGAAGCCATTTTCAGGAAAGTTTCCACGGTTTCTCTATTTTCCAGTTCATTTCCCTTTTTCAGGGAAATGTTTGCAATTCCATAGATTTTACCGTTCCAGATTAAACCAATAGCGTAAATATCACCTATACCGGCCATTCTTTCAATAATTTTGCAAATCTTTTTGGGTACTTTGCCATTCAAAACTTGGTATACGCCTTCTTCCATTTTTGTAAGTTCACCAGTTAAAAGAATGCGCTTTGATTCCTTATTTAAATCACTGAGCGGTGTAGTAACATCCAGTGCACTCTGGCCTAAAAATTTCTTGGATATTTTTTCCATTGTTTCACGGAAACCTGCAACCGCACGTACCCTGAAACTTTGAGAATGTTCGTCATAGGCACTTATTGTAGTTATAGAATTAGGGACTAGATTATTTAATTTAATAGCTAAAAATTCGTAGATATCTGCCTTATGTGGCAATTCAACTAATTCTAAGGCAGTTTGAGATAAGAAACTCCTTGATTTAACCAAATTATTTATGGTTACCTTATCAGCTCTGATAGTAGCTTCTAATTCTAGATTGATATTTCTTAATTTTTCCATTTCTCTATCTAGATCTTTTATTGAATTTTCTTCATCTATCATTCTCAAACCTTCAATGGATAAAAAAATCTAAAATTTAGAACATTTAATTTTTATACAGCTAACTAGTATTAAATTTTATCTTAGTGCATTTGCTCCAAATTTAATATAAATGAATTCAACGAGCTTAAAAATAATTACTCAGTACTAAAAGATAAAAATAAAAACAAAAAGCAAGTATGAAATAGGGTAAGTACAATTCAAAAAAAAGCATTTAAAGCACTAAAGAGGCAAAAAAGAGTTTAACTCTATTTTTCTGTTTTTTCTGCTAAAACCATATAATGATAAGGCCCTATTTCAACTGTCTTCATCTTTTTGAAACCATTTTGATCAATTATTTCCCCTACTTCTTCTGGATTTATCCTGACAGATAATGAGGGGCCTGGTGTACCTTTAATCTTTTTGAATTCTACTACTGCAAAAATGCCAGCTAACTTAATAACTCTTTTTATCTCAATTAAAGCTTCTTCAACATCTTTGTTGGCGACAAACCCGTGCAAAACATTGGCCATTACACATAAATCAACTAAATCAGTTTTTAATGGGATTTTTTCAGTTATATCTGCAATAATTGTTTGAATATTTGTTATATTCTTCTTTTTAATCTCATTTTCCAGTTTTTCTATTGATTCA
>VGTM01000114.1 GCA_016874685.1 Methanobacteriota archaeon | reverse complement strand
CTATGGCTACTGGAACTCCGTTTTCAAATTGTATGGTTAGTATTTGGGCTTCATCTGGCGCATCATATGTTGAATTGGTCCAGCTGAATGCCTCCTCAGGCGGTTCTAGCATGGGGTCTTCTAAGATGTCTCCTTCAATTGATCTTCCCCAGAGATTTTCATCAATACTGTAAAGCTTATCAGATGGAAGAGGTATGCCACAGGATTTTGCATATTCCATTTCCTCTGTCCTGGTGAGATTTAAATCCCTTATAGGTGCAATAACATCTAGATCTGACATAGATCTTATGATTGCTTCAAATCTGAATTGGTCATTTCCTTTTCCAGTGCATCCATGAGCAATTGCAGTTGCACCTTCCTTTTTAGCCAGTTCCACGATTTTCATTGCAATCAGAGGCCTCGCCAAAGCAGTACTTAGAGGATATCCCTCATATATGGCATTAGCTTTCAGGGCCCTGAAGATAAATTCTCTCACAAATTCTTCTTTTGCATCAATTGTGTAATGTTTTGAAACCTTAATTTCACTGGCAACTGTGGTAGGTCTTTCTATTTCTTCTATTGGCTGTCCCACATCTACACAGGCAGTTATAACTTCTGCGTCGTATTTTTCTTCAAGTAACTTTATGCATACAGAGGTGTCCAGACCTCCACTGAATGCAAGAACAACTTTCTCCATTTTTCATCACCTGATAATAATCATCATAATAATTTTATATGAAAGTCTGATCTAATATATAGAATGTTGTTATACATGTTGTATCATGTCTTAATTTAAATTTGTGGGGTAAATAATGGCTTTTGAAAATTCAAAGGACATTTTTAGAGGGAGTATGAGCCTAATATCCTATGAAACAGGCGGCAATATCGAAAAAAACAGGTTATTAAACGAAAATATTCCCAAAAACCAGATAATATGTAATTTAATTAGGTTGGCAAGACATGGAACTCCCCTTCTTAAAATTGGAGAAGGCAATCCACGGATAATGGGTATAGCCGGTGTTCATGGAAACGAACTACCTCCCCAGATAGCATCGCTTTGGCTTATAGATGAATTAATAGATTGTGATATAAATGGAACTCTTTACGTGATTCCTTTTGCCATACCTTATGCAACTATGGAAAATTCAAGAAGATTTAAAGGTATAGACATGAATAGAATAGCATCAAAGGGAGGATATGTGTCCAATAACATAGTAAAGGCAATCAAGATGCTTAATATTGATGCTGTGGCAGATTTTCATTCAACAAAGCCTAAATCTAATCCGGGCAGAGAAAGTGTTTTCTGTTCCAAAAATCCTTCCTATCAAAGTTTCGAGATAGCTCGTTACATAACCAATGCTACTTCATCAGAATTAATAGGTTATGACCATGCTGGAACTCTTTATACTGGTGCACTGGAAGATGAATGCAATTTAGCTGGAATCCCGGCAGTGACATGTGAGGTTGTATCGGAAAATGGCGAAATTGATGAGGGTAGCCCTCAAAGATCGTATCTTCAGATGATATCATATTTAGAATATTTTAAGCTCATATAATCGATAATATCCAATAAAAACATAAAATAAATATCTAATAATTTCTAATTTTAGAAATAATTTGAGAAATATATTTCATTATAAACCTTGGAAAGTTAAAAAGCGTGATATAATGCCATCTTATAAAAAACATGGCTTGTTTTCGTTAATCATGGTTTTACCTTTTTTTCCAGATGTTTTTTATCTTTCACTTGCATTTATTGCGGCAGCAATTATAGACATGGATTACAAAATCACAAATAGAAATCTAATGATAATGACCTTATCAGGGATTTTAATATTTTTAATATTTTATATATTGAAATTACCATTTTTATTAGGTTTGGTTTTGATTACACTTTCTTCGATATTTTATATATCAAAACATAGGGGAATTATGCATTCATTTGTTGGAATAGTCATTATATCTGCATTTTTAACATTTTTCATTTGGGGATTGTTTATTTTGCTTGGAAAGTATGATATGATTTTTAATTTGGACAACAGGATTTATTTGGTGATAATATCTATATTTTTGGGGATTATAATTCTGAATAAGAAATTAGTGCTAGTATTTTGTATTTTAACAGCTGTTGGGATATTAATGGCGCCTTTCCCTAAATTAGATGTTTATAACGTCTTTTTAGCAATATTATTGGGATCTTTAAGTCATATAATTCTTGATCTTTTCAGTCCAAGTGGTTTAAAGCTTTTTAAGCCTATATCATCAAAAAAATGCAAAAAAGTTTGTGGTGTTGCATTACTAATTTTGTGGGGGCTTTTTTTTGTTATCTCATTTTCATTTCATGGATGTTTTTAGGTTTTTTATTTTAAAAGTGGAACATTTGTCTTAGATGTCATGGAAGTAGACATGTAAACACACAAAATTAACAAAAAAACAATATAGAAAGATTTATATTATCATAGATAATCATGTTAATTAATCAGAATTATCAGGGTATTTCAAGATTATAACCAACAATTAATCTGGTGACAATAATGAATGTCGTAATGAGGATTTTTTATTTCATTGCTTATTTCATAGTTCTTGTTATTGCTATACTGCGGTCAGCTTTCGACGTTGCATTGAGAACAGTGAATGGCAAGGTTGAACCGGTAGTAGTAGAAATTGAAACAGTACTTAAAAGACCAGTCTCCCAAACCATACTGGCCAACAGCATAACCTTAACTCCTGGCACGCTTTCAATAGATCTGGATTCTGAAAATTGTATAATAAAGGTAGCAACAATTGTGCCACGGGAGCGAGATGATATAATTCCGTTTGAACCATACATAAAAGGGATGTTAGAATGAATCTGTTATTGTTATCTCAATATATTCTTTTAGGATCACTTGCAGTATTTGCTATTGCAACTATAAGGATTGCAACTCGAAAAACAATTGCAATGGGACTTGTAGGGCTATCTGGTTTAAGTATAGCAGTTGCTACAATCCTAATTCTTGTTCAAAACATTTATAATATAGGATTTTGCAGAGATATAGCATTTGCACTTGTAATTTTAGGGCCAGTAGGTACTATAGCATTTTCAAAAGTGTTGAGAGGATGATTTCAGTGATAGATACAATAGAATTAATAAAATCGGTTTTTCTCATCTTGTCATCTATTTTTGTGGTACTTTCGGCAATTGGAATTATCAGATACAAGGATGATTTGGAAAGAGTACTGTACGCTCGAATACATATACTTGGTGTAGCTGATGTTGCGTGTATTATTGCTTTACTTGTACTTGGTGAGCCTCTTTTAGCTGCTTCTTACTTCATCTTTGCTCCTTTTGCGTCCCACGCAATAGCAAACGCGTATTACTACGGGGAGGAGAAAAATGATTGAATATATACTTATGATTACTGCAGTCTTTGGGGCTGTACTGGCACTGATTCAGAGAGACCTTCTAAAGGCGGCTATATTAACAGGAATACCTGGGGCATCCCTTGCATTCTTATACCAGTATTTACTGGCTCCTGATGTTGCCCTGACTCAGGCAATAGTAGGTTCTGCAATACTTCCAGTATTTTTTGCTTTAGCAGTTTATAAAACACGAAGAGCGGAGGACTAGTATGGTTGTAGACACACAACTTGCATCATTTTTCACAGCTGGTGCATTGATAGTAATTGGAATATTTGCTGCTCTATTTCTTGATAATCTCATAAAAAAAGTCATAGGACTTGCTTTCATAGGGGATGGTGTCAATCTCTTCATAATTACAATTGGATACAAGCCAGGTGGAATTGTCTATATTTTCCTTCCAGACATGACTGTAAGCTGGTTTGCACAAAATGCCAGTTATCCACTCCCTTTTGCTTTAGTACTAACCAGCATCGTTATCGGGGCAAGTACACTGGCCGTAATGCTGGGACTAATAATAATACTTCATAAAAAACATGGAACTATAAGTGCGTCCAAAATTCTTGGAGAGTAAGGAAATGATTACAACTGATTCAATGATATGGACTCAAATCTGGATTAAACCTTCTAAACCTTATATAAATGCTATAAGGGAGGTATATATGTGAATCCTCTCATTCCATTAATGGTTATACTTCCAATTGCCTGTGCACTGCTTTTAAATTTGTTGCACAAAAAAGATCGCACAGTAAAAGTGCTTGCCATAGTTGTGGCGTTGGTTCTACCTATCATACCACTTCTTGCAAGTTATGGACTCCATTTTTTTGGAGGTTATTATCCTTTATCTGAAAATTCAGCTATTGCTGGGGGTTTGCCTTCATATATTACAAATTCTGCTTTAAATGTATTCCATCCAGCCATTACTTATTCATTTGAAAGTGCACAGAAGATCATGATTTTCATACTGGGCTTAATTGCATTTTTGGCTATTTTCACATCTCTTAATGAGACAAAGAGGCCTTCTGGCGTTTATGCGTTTTTAATGTTCATGGGAACGGCTTCTGTAACAGCGATTCTGCTTTCTGATGATATATTCAATTTATATGTTTTCTTTGAGATTGCTGCAATTTCACAGGTTGGAATAGTAATAGCATCTGGAGTAAAGAAAAATTACGAAACTGCACTCAAATACATGATTTTAGGCAATATAGCCGCTCCAATGCTGCTTCTGGGGGTAGCATTTCTCCTGGGAGTTACAGGCAATGTAAATATAACTGATATTATTTATTCCATAAAAAATGGTATTGTAAGTCCGCAAAATCCAGTTTTACTTATGGCATGTGGTCTTATAGTATTTGGATGGCTTTATGGTTCAGGACTTCCGCCATTCCACACAATAAAATCGGCCCTTTATAGTAAAGCTTTACCACACGGTGCGGCTCTTTTACAGGCATTTTCAGTCTTTACATTTGTTGGTCTTGGAATTATAATAATAAGAATATTCTCTTACTTACCATTTTCAAAAATAGTGATTATTGTTATATCTCTTCTGGCCATGATTTTAGGAGTTACAATGGCTTTAATGCAGAATGATATTAAACGAATTATTGGATATCTGGCAGTTGGTGAGCTTGGATATATAGGTTTAGGTCTTGGAATTGGAACAGCCTTTGGAATAACTGCAGGTCTTTTCCAGGCATTAAATGAGGCCATAATCACAGCATTCCTTTTTTTAGGTTTTGGTACTGTTCTTTACATAACTAAAAAGAGCGATACACGTAAACTTGGTGGAATGATGATAGAGACACCAAAATTAGCTCTCGTCGTGCTCTTGGCTGGTTTTGCAATGGCTGGTGTCCCCCCTCTAAATGCCTTCCAGAGTAAGTTAATGTTAATTCAAGCATCCATACAAGCAGAAGTGCCAGAACTAGGTATAATCATGATTTTGATAAGTATTGTAACATTCATGACTTTCATGAGAGCTTTTTATACTATTTACATGCGACCTAAACCACCAGAACTTCAAATCACCAATAAAAATATTCCAAAGGCCACAATTATATCTTTGCTCGTGTTGTTGGCAATATGTATAATATTAGGTCTTTATCCAAAAATTGCCACAAATTACCTGCAAGTTTTGGCAAATAGTCTGGTCTGATAAAAATTGAGGGATTCTATGGGCATATATGACATTATATTAAAAAGGATTAAGGAAATCCAGAGTAAAACAAAAGAAGACGAGCCAGTAACTAATATTTCAACTTCATCAATGTTAGCTGCGGAGATAACTTTAATATCATCTCTTATAGTAGCTTCAATTATGTTAAGATTTATAAATAAAGCTCTTATGATGGTTGCAGTTCTAATATTAATCCTAATAGCTGTAATAGCCATGCCAATCATGCCAAAACTGAGAAAAGAACAGAGTGATTCTTTTTCTAA
>VGTM01000113.1 GCA_016874685.1 Methanobacteriota archaeon | reverse complement strand
TTTTAGGGAAGGAGAAGGATCCCTGAGAATATTTTCTTTAGGGATTATAAAACATTTGACCATGAAACAAAAAAAAATAACCCTGTTTATCTGAGCTCTTTCATTCTCTGTTCTCTGATTATTCTAAGTTCATAAGCTATCCTATCAGAAGACTGACCTGTTCCAATCTTTTTTACATCATCAATAATACTGATCAGAGTTTCATCAGATAATTGACTGAATTCTATATCCTCTAGGATAGCCTTTCTTTTACCTATTTCAGAAGCCTCATCCCTATCTATTTCCTTTAATCTCAGCTTAAGAAGCTTCAGATTTAGTGAATTTTCATTAGGCCTGATTTTTTTAGATGTAAAGTCCGCTTTAGGTGAGATTTTTTTTCTTCCAAACAAATATATCACCCTTTAGGTTTCATGTCATTCCTTAAGATTGATATGGAGTGCTTATTCATCTATTTTAATATTTTTAAGTATATACCATTAATTATGTAATAAACGATATTTATAGTTTATATTAAGCCAGTTAAATATAGACTTTAATTTCTTTAAATCTTAAAATCAATTAAAACTTGCTAAACTTAATTTTAGAAATAATGTATTATTATGTATTCTAATGAAAAAAATTTGTTATATATTATCAGTTTGGCCACTTTTACCAAAAAAGTTAAAAAGTATACATTAAAAATTATACGTTAACCAAGTTGAAGTTGTATTTTTTATACATTTTTAGGGACTATTAAGGTTTAAATGTAAAGCAAGCACTTGTAATTTATCAATATATTATCTGTAGGAAAATCAAAAAAGGGGTTTTTATGAGCTGTATTACTATATGTATACCTGATGAACTTGAAATTGCGTTACGAAGACTTTCTCGACGTAAATTTGGTGATAAACAAGGAAAATTATCCAGAGCTGCCAGAGAAGCCATATTTGAATGGTGCCAAAATGAGAAGCTGAAATATTCAGAGGAAGATGATGATTTTTAATGAATTTAGGTGATTTTTATGAGGGAGAAAGGATCTGGCAATAAAAATGAATTTGATTTTGAAGATATTGACAAAGAGGTAACCAAATTCCTTAAAGACAAAGAAAAAAATATTAAAGAATCCATAATTGGAAAGAGAGCTATGGAGGAGTTAGGAGATTTCACTTTAGATGTTGGAATCAAAAAAACCTATCTCTGCACTGAGCGGGAGAATAAAAAAGCTTATTCAATTTTCACCAAAGTAATTGAACTTTTTATACAGGTATATGGAGGTACTGTCACTATTTACCCTAAAGGAGATAAAATCTGTCTAGAACTAATAACACCTAAAAGGGAATTGTAATACAAGATAGGGAGATTACTTCATGCCAAATGAGAAGATTTTGATAGTTGAAGATGAGAAAATCACTGCCATGGGATTGAAAAATAAGCTGGAAAAGTTGGGATATAAAGTAACAGGTTTAGCATCCTCTGGGACGGAAGCACTTGCAAAAATCGCTGAAAATCCACCAGACCTTGTTTTGATGGATATCGTGCTAAAAGATGATATGGATGGAATAGAAGCTGCTAAAAAAATAAGGGAAGAATTGGATGTTCCAATCATATATTTAACTGCTTATGCAGACGATGAAATGATAAAACGTGCCGCCCTAACAGAACCCTATGGTTACATTCTAAAACCCTTCAAAATAAGGGAATTGAAAGCCAATATTGAGTTGGCTCTTTATAAACAAAGATCTGAAAAAGAAGAGATTATCGATTTTGAAGATATATACAGAGACGTTACCAGATTCCTAAAAGAGAAGGAAGAGTCCATAAAAAGAGCGTTGATCGCTGATGATGCGGTTTCATATTCTTCAAATATTACTCTGGATGTTGGTATTAACAAAATATATATATCAACCCCCATAGGAGAGAGAAGTTCATATGATACTATTCACAGTGTACTTAGAAATATTGCTTTAAATTTTTTTGATAAATATGGGGGAAAGATTGTTGTTTATCCTAAAGGAGATGATGTTTGCTTAGAATTAACTAAACCTGAAATTAAAGAATGATTCCTATTTTAGAGATATCTTCATCATTTCATTACCCCCTCTTCTAAACTCATAATCAACCCCTACTATTTCTACCTCAACATCTTCCCTGATCTCATTGATTACCTGATCTAAGAATAATGATTTCTCACCTTTCTCTTTAACAAGAGGATATATTCTAATTTCATCTGATGAAACTCTTAGCATTTCCCTGATTGAATTGATATGGAATCTGTAGCTTAATCTATGATCGTAGATAAATAGTAGATGTGAACATAAAACCAGATCAAATGAGTTATCTTTAAATGGCAAATTACCTAAATTTGCTTTAATATATGTTTTCCCCTGATTTTTTTTATAATCCTGGCTGAATTCACGGCATGCAATCATACGATTGTATCTCAGATCTTCTAGACCCTTAAAGAAACTCCAGACAAAATGACCTTCAATTTTGTATAATGCTTGAATTAAAATATTAAGATGTTTCACACATTTCTCTCGAAGAAATTCTACTTTTCTCTCATAGAGAATATCAACTGCAGTTACATCATAACCTTTACTGTTCATATTTGCTGTGAATGAACTGGCTCCTGCTGCGCAGTCTAATACCTTCCTATCTTTTAAAAATTCTTCGTTTAAGTCGAAAAATTTCAGGTATTCGGCCCAGCTTCGTCCAATGAATATTGGGCCCTTGATTTTGGCTTTGATTTTCATTATCTATTATTTAGGCTTTCTTTAGGGATAAAATTTTACCGTTTAATTAATATGGTAAACTTTAAATAAAATTTATTTCATAATATTCATGATAAACATGAAATTCATAAAAAACGTGGTTAGGTGATATGATGATCGAAAGTCAAAAATCAAAAAAAATATTGGTAAAAGGCTATATGAGGCCAGATGGGACATCTTATTCAGTTAATATACCAAAAGAAATCAGAGAATTTCTCTCTCTTGAAGGTGGAGAACATTTTGTTATTAGAGCTAAAATAAAGGGTGAGAAAAAGAAGATAGGTTTGAAACTGGTTGATTTAGCTGAAGAATAAACATAAATAAGAAAATAAATTAAAAATTCATTTAACCCTTTCTAATTTAACCCTTTCAATTTTTTTTATTTTAATTAACTGATTGATTCTCTGGGTGTTAGGATGGATAAGGATGGAGATGTAGAAATTGGAATTGATTATGATTTAATATGCCCGGAATGTGGCGTGGGAAATCCTAGAGATGCTAAAGAGTGCACCATATGTGAAAAGAATTTGGAAGAAACCATTTTATTTCTTGAAGATGACTCTTTTGACCTTGAAATTACTAAAGACTGTATAATTGAATACAGAAAAAAATTCTGGGGAGAAGAAAGAACAGGTAAGGTAAACAAATACCATATCAGGAAAATAAAAAACATTGAATTTGGATCTCCAATATCACGATTTATCTTTGAATATAATGGAGCAAGAAAAGTTTTACCATTAAAAAAGGAGAATCTAGAAAAATTGATACATATATTAAAAACTTTAAAATGATCCAACCATTAAATGGAATTCAGCTATTAAGGTATAATATATTAGATTCATTATTTTATTGTAATTATAAGGTTATAAAAAATATATGTAATGGAAAAGAAGATTGACCTTAAAATGTCTCATAAACCTGTTTATTGATACAATATTTATTTTTAAAGAAAAAAAAGAAAATAAAAATAGTAGTTTAGCTTATATTGAAAGTCTGTAAAATTAAGTTATAGGCTTCTTCTGTCTGACTAACAGTGAATCTTGGGCATACATACGATATTACAATGTTATACTTGTTGGTTTGAATAATAGTAATTTTTGCTGCGACAGTGGGGCCATAGTTTCCCAGCTGTGTGGCTGTTATATTATCCACATCCACTGAAGCTACTGTTGAATTGGTGGTATTCATTACAATTGAATTGGTGCTTGGTAAGTTTAGCAGACCTTCAGTTCTCTCCTGCATTTGGATGATGATGAATGCTTTTTGTTGTTGACCTGTGTTATCCGCGAAATTTGCAGTGAATGTTACCTCTGAATAGACTGTGCTGTTATCAAAGTTTCCAACCACATGGTTCTCTGCCCATGAATTTGGATATTGGAAAGATATGTTTCCTCTCCCAAATGTGTTGTTTCCTGACAACGAAAAAGCAACCACAGCTAAAATCACCAATAGTAATATCACTATCACCGGCAGAATTAAATTATCTCTATCCATTTATACCCTCCTTGCTAGGTTTATGTAATAGGAGTTATAAGTTTTTTTCTTTGAAGATAATTAAAATGTTAATCAAAAAAATCCCAAATTTAAACGAATTCGAATTTGATTTAATGTAATCTGAAAAAAAGTCTCTATTAAGGTATTATATGCCTAAACATTTTTTTAAAATTATAATATACCAAACGTAAGGTTCCTTTCCTTTATTAAAATGATTTAAAACTCCATTAATTGTCCATGATTTGAAGAGACATTATATAGGTTATAAATCGTAGGAAATTTGGATTATAAACTAATTCCCATAAACTATTAAGAATAAATGTGTTTATACATCTTAAAACTATTTTTTTAGGCTCATTTAAATCTTAAAAACTTGATTAGTATGATCAAGGAGGGCTACTCTTTCACTTTAGTTGGTGCCTAATTGAAAGATTAAAGGGGACTAACGCAGCCCTTCCTTGAATTTGTTTACTGCCCCAAAGGTCTAAAATGGATTTTGATATTGGGCTTTTAATACCAATCAAGTGTTGGAGACAATAAACAATATTATATCTATGTATATGATATAAAAAATTTTTGATAATTTTTATAAACCATTTTTTTTACAACATAAGTTGATACAATAATTTCCATATTTCATAAATTTATATTTAAATTTTAGATTCATAAATATCCTGCCAGCTTAAAAAAATATAATTATTTAATGCTCTAAATCAATATCGCAAGGTATAAAAGCAATAAATCTAGTATCCAAGCCCCCTGATAATCGACTCCACAACGAGTCTTTGGAATGGAGGGAGAGCAATAACATATTTAGATTTTGGACATTTTTTTTAGCATTTTAGGGCAGGTTGCATTTATTGAAATCATTGGAAGATTTTTTGAATTTTATGTGTTTTAAATAAGTTTATGCTTTTAAGTTATAAACTGACGTGCTGAAATATTTTCTTAAACTTCATCACTCATCTCCTTATTTCTGTGCATGTACATATTATTTTGAGGGCTTTTTCTAACCAGATTATTCCATGTTTGAAGGTGAATTGGAAGAATTTAACGTATTTGTTGAAGTTTTTTTCTTTGAAATTCTTGCAACTATTCGTTGCAAGTTTGCAAATCGTTGATTTGCAATTCCTCTAAAAATGTTTAAGTAAGGTCTTAGGAGTGAATGTCTGTTCTCAGCACTGTTAACATGGTTATCACCTTCAGCATATTCTTTTGCAGAGTGGTAGATTAAGATGATGTTCCTTGACCAGAGGATGTTCTTCTAGGTTGATGTAGATTGGTATAATCATCAGTAAAAGCTTTTATGGATCCTTCACAATGTTTTTCTATTTTTTTGCTCTATTATAATCTTTGGAGAGGTTTTTTTTCAATGACTAGGATGGTGTTCGTTGTTCCTCTTTCTGTTATGGTGATTATAGGCGGTTTGTCTTTTATCATAGGTGCCTATTCTTCTTTATTTGAGCCTTCTTGTTCGTGGATGTTTTTTTTTAAACCTTTATTGCCTGCTGATTGGTACATTTCGTCTATATTGATTTCTCCTGATAGTACAGGATCCTTAGATTTTTCAGCCAAACATTCCTTGAATTCATTAGATATTCGATAAACACTCTCCCATTTATGGCCTAATTCCTCTGATAAACGATTGTAC
>VGTM01000112.1 GCA_016874685.1 Methanobacteriota archaeon | reverse complement strand
AATTTTAAATAAAATTAATCATATTTTATTAAATATGCCTGCATTTAATGATGATTTTAAATATATTTCTGAGTTTAAAACAAGGAAAAAAATTATAGATCCTCTCCTAGAGAATGCAGGCTGGCTATGGGAATACGTGAAAGAAGAGGTAAACTCTGTAAAATCTGATTTTAAAAATAAAGAACTTACTTTTTTTGAGGGTAGCCCAGAAAAAGGGGAAAGATTCATCGACTACCTTCTTCTTGATCAGGATTACACAGTCTTGGCCATAATTGAGGCTAAAAGATTTTCTAAAAATCCAGAAAATGGACGAATCCAGGCAAGAACTTATTCTAAAGATATTGAAAAACAAATTGGCTTTAAAATTCCTATTTTTTTAACTAATGGTCATGAATGGTTATACATGGATGAGGATGGGATTGAAAGGAAAGTAAGCGGTCCCTTCTCACAGGAAGACCTGAAAAGAAAGAGGGATCTGTATCAGCGGAGAGAAAATCCCACAAATATTGGTGTTAACCCCAGAATTGTGGACAGACCTCGAAATGTAAAAATTGTAAAAGAATTAAGTCATCATTTTTCAGCGGGCCATAGAAGTGCTCTGGTTCAAATGGCTACTGGTACTGGGAAAACTAGGGTGGCCATGGCTGTAATTGATATTTTAATCAAATCAAACATGGTTCGTAATGTGTTATTTGTAGCTGACAGGATTTCATTGGTTAACCAGACAAAATCAAGTGGATTCCAACGTTTTTTTAGAGAACCTATCTGTGATTTACGCCAAGAATTCAGCACCTCCGCCAGATTATATGTTTCCACTGTTCAGACATTGATGGGAGGCGATCCTAAACTTTTCGAGAGATTCAGCCCTGGATTTTTCGATTTAATAGTTTTTGACGAGGCACACAGGTCATATTATGATAAGAACAATCTGATTTTTGAGTATTTTGATACAATAAAGATTGGGCTCACTGCAACACCCAGAGAACACGAATCAAGAAACACATACAAATTATTTGAATGCGAGGATGGTAAGCCCACTGTAGAATATTCATATGATGAAGCAGTTCTGGAAGGTGTTCTTGTCCCATATAAAGCAGAAATAATCGATACCAATGTTTTGGCCCTGGGGATAATCGGCAGCACATTGACCTCTGACTTGAAAGACCAGTTAAGAAGGCAGGAAATAGATCCTGAAACTTTTGAACCCACTGGTTCACAATTTGACAGAGTCTTTATGGATGACAGAACTAATGAGTTAATAATTAGGGAGTTCATGGCCTTATGCTACAAGTCAGATGAGGGAAAACCCACCAAATCCATATTTTTCTGTGCAAGCCAGAGACATGCTAAATTTATGAAGGCCATGTTTGGGACCTTGTTTCCCTATCTTAGCAGTGAAGTCCAGGCCATCACATCCAGCATGTCCAGAGCTGAAGACGAAGTTAAAAGGTTCAGGGGAGAATCAGAACCAAGAATAGCTCTCTCTGTTGGGATGCTTGATACTGGTGTTGATATCCCGGAAGTGTGCAATCTCGTTTTTATTAAACCTGTTTTCTCCAGCGTAAGATTCTGGCAGATGGTAGGGAGAGGAACCAGGAATTTAGACGCCTGCAAACATCCAGAATGGCTTCCTAATAGAGAGAAAAATGATTTTCTTATTTTTGATTTTGCAATTGGTGGGCATTCAAATATTCATGTACATAACTTCACTCCTACTGCTGAAAGGAAAGCCCAAGATAGTGTGATCACCAAGATATTTAAGAATCGTGTGGATTTGTTGAAAAAACGCATGAGCCAGCAGCAGCGAAAGATCATCGACGATAAAATCTTGCAGAGCCTTGAGGGCCTGGATGAAGGTTCCTTCATAGTGCGCCCCAAGTTACCCACGCTTGCAAAGATCAAAGGAGATAAATTCAATCTCCAGGAATATATCGAAGATTTAAGGGATGAAATAGCTCCGCTCATGATTTTAGAGCAGGGAGACAGTGCCAAGGTTTCATCTTTTATCTTACAGACAGAAAAACTTTTTGGCTTTATTTTAGAGAGAAAAAAAGATAAAATATCAAAAATAGAAGCCTATGTTCAGAAAATGGCCCGAAATATCCTCCAAAAAGATAATTTAAGTGAAATAAAAGAGAACAAGGAGAAGATAATCACGGTTTTCCAGGATAGCTTCTGGGAAGATCTGACATTTGAAAATGTAGAATTCATAATCAAGGAAATAGCTCCTCTCATGAAGTACTATGAACCTGAAAGGGGCATTATAGTACAATCTGATGCTCCCGACTTCATCATATCAAGGGATAAATTTGAAAAAGAAGTAATCGAAGATGAGGAACTTAAAAAGCTTTTGGATGAGAATCCAATAGTTAGAAAGATCAAAGATGGTGAAGGAATAACATCCCTGGAGCTTTTAGAACTGGAAAGACAGTTATCAGAATTGAAACCAGGTTTAACAATTGATAATATTCAAAATTTCCAGCATAAAGACTTTTTCACATTTTTAAGGGAAATGTTGAAGTTATCGTATCAAGAAGATCCAAAGGAGCTTATTGAAAAGCGATTCGATGAATATATTCTGGAAAAACATGATTACAATCCAAAACAGATAGAATTATTAATTTTATTAAAGAAGATTTTTGCAGAAAGGAAACGGATAGAATTAACCGATTTTGCAAGCCCCCCATTTGCAGATGAGCGGCCATTGGATTATTTTGGAATTGATGATCTAAAAGACATTGTTAGCAAGTGTAATGATATACGCATGTATTAATTTGGTCTACCATAGTTGACCAAAAAGATTTAAATACTACTTGGACCTATTACTTTACATGGAATATAAATCCATTTCTTCCAAATTGCCAATTGACGAGCTAACACGATTTAAAGATTATTGTGAGAGAAAAGGCACAACACCGTCCTCTCTGATACGTGAACTCATAAAGAAGGAAATTGAAGTCCCTGTTCCCCATTCTGTCGCCGGTAATAACAGAATAAGATATAATAAAGAAAAAGATAATTTCACGTGGGCGATTGAACTGGATAATGGGGTAGAATCAGAAGTTTTAAGCAATGTTTCACCTGAATTTCTGGAAGATTTGCTTAAAATAATAGACATGGGTTTAGAAGAGAGATTCACATTTCTTGGAAAAGTAAAAGAGGATTCTGTGCCAGTGCCAAGTAATATTTTGAGGGTAAGAAATGAGTAAGAACTATAGTAACAAATCTCGAAGAATAATTAAAAATAAAATGAAAATTGGGAGAAATGATCCATGTCCCTGCGGAAGCGGTAAAAAATATAAAAAATGTTGTTTAAATAAGGATACGAAAACATCAACCAATTTTAATTCTTATGAAAACAATGAATCTGACCCTAATCAGAAAATAAGAGATAATTACTCTTTTCAGAAATTTGCTCAATTGTTCGAAGGAGCAAAAGCAGCTAAAATTGCAACAGATGTAGGTTTTTTAGATGGTTTAAGAGAATTGGGGTTAGACGTTGAGGGATTATCTGAAAATTTATCAGAGATGATTGGATTAGAAGAAGAATTTGAAATGTTAGCTAATATTAATGATATATTCAATGAACATTTTTTAAAACGTGGTTGGATAGCTCATGAGTCGATTAATTTTACAGCTATGAAAAAAGCAGTAGAATTAGCTGATAATGGTCATTTAGATGAAGCAGAAGAAGTTTTAATAGATGTGTATGATGAAAATCTTGAATTATCAGTGCAAATGATGAGATGGATGGAAGAAATTAGACCTCGAAATGAACTCCTACAACTGGCTTATGAAGATTATTGTGCTGAAAGATACCATTCTTGTATTTTGATGTTATTTAGTATTATTGATGGCTTTGTGGCAGATACTAAAGAAATAGATGGTAATAAATGTTTTTTTGCTGAGGGTGAAGAAATATATGCTTGGGATTCAATCGCCGCCCATCAAACCGGCTTAACTGAACTTCGAAAGCTTTTATATCAAAACAGAGGGAAAACTACAACGGATGAAATAGATATTCCTTATAGAAATGGAATTTTACATGGGCGTGATCTAAAATATGCAAATAAGAAAGTTGCAATTAAATTATGGGCAACATTATTTGCATTAAGAGATGGAATAATAGCAATAAAAAAAGGTAAAAAGCCAGAAGAGCCAGAAAGATTTGATTTAATAAAAACAGCACAATTAATAAAAGAAAATGAAATCAGAAAAAATCTTTTAAAGGAATGGAAACCTAGAGAATTAAAAAATTATGTGGATTTTCCAGAGTCAGGTGATTCATCAGAATATCCAGATGAAAGCCCAGAAAAGGCATTAGTTGAATTTTTTGAGTACTGGAAGAATAATAATTTTGGAAAAATGGCCGAAAAACTAAATTACCGGTTTTTTGGAGAAGATACATTGGGAAAAAAGGTTTTTGAATTAAAAACAGGTATTTTTCAGGACAAAAAAATTAAAAGTTACTCAATTTTAAGTATTGACGATGATTCGCCAATGATATCGGATATAAAAGTAAATCTCACAATTCAAAAAGAGGATACTGAAATATCAAAAGATATAAATTTTCGAATGATTTATGAAAAAGAAGACGGCGAAATGGAATTAAGCGGCATGAAAAATGGCTCATGGAAGATTTATATGGGTATTTATGACATTTAAGACTTATAATTTGAATTTATCAGAGGTTTACACAAATGAAAAGCATATCAGATGTTCAATGTGATTTAATGGGTGAATGGAAAGAATATAAAATAAGTGACATTGGAACGGTTGTTACAGGGAATACACCACCTAAAAAAGATCCTAAAAATTATGGTGGAGAATTAGTATGGATTAAACCACCTGATTTAGATAGAAAAATGTATGTTTCAGAATCTGAAGAAATGATTTCTGATATTGGAAAGAAAAAAGTAAGATTGTTGCCTAAGGGTTCTGTTTTGGTGTCATGCATAGGCAATATAGGTAAAGTGGCTATTTCTGAATGTGAATTATGTACTAATCAGCAGATAAATAGTATAATACCTAATAAAGAAATTGTCGATTCAGTTTTTTTATATTATGTTATTAAGAGAATGAGACCTTATCTTGAAAATATAGCTTCTAATGCTGTGGTTCCTCTTTTAAACAAAAATGACTTTTCTAAAGTTAAAATAGCTCTTCCACCACTCGAAACCCAAAAGAAAATTGTTGAAATTCTTGAGCGAGCCGAAAAACTGAAGGAATGGAGAGCGGAAGCTGATGAATTGACTGATACATTGTTTAATAGCTATTTTTTGGATATTTTTGGAGATCCAATTAAAAACCCAAATAATTTTAAAACGGAATCATTAAAAGATTTATGCCAATTAAAAAGCGGTGGAACACCTTCCAGAAAGAATAAGGAATTTTTCAATGGAGATATTCCATGGATAACAACAATTGCACTAGGACCAAAATATATAGATAGAAAAGACGCTGTTGAATATATAACAAATGAAGCAATTGAAAAAAGCGCAACTAAGTTAATTCCTAAACATTCTATTCTTGTTGGTGTTCGAGTAGGTGTTGGTAAAGCATCAATAAATAAATGTGACATTTGTACCAATCAGGACATAATTTCTTTGATTAACATTGATAAACGGCTAAATAAGGAATTTTTATTACAAATTTTAAGATATTATGAGAGATTTTTTGAAAGCCAAATAAGAGGAGCAACAATTAAAGGAATCACTTCTTCAATTTTGAAAGATCTAAAGATAATATTGCCCCCTATAGAACTTCAAAATCAATTTGGTACAATTGTTGAAAATATTGAGAAAATTAAGGGAACTCAAAAACAATCAAAACAACAAATAAACGATTTATTCAATGCCCTGATGCAAAAAGCCTTCAAAGGAGAATTAACATGTTAGATTCAGATTTAAAATCAAAAATTAATAAATTATGGGATAAATTTTGGAGTGGTGGGATTTCAAACCCACTGCAGGCGATTGAACAGATGTCGTATCTTCTATTTATGAAGCGG
>VGTM01000111.1 GCA_016874685.1 Methanobacteriota archaeon | reverse complement strand
AATCTTCAGATAGCAGGAGAATTTCAACTGCTCCCATTTCCAAATTTCTTCTTACTTCAGCCTCTCCATAGGAAGCTAAGCCGTCGTCACTTACCAGTTCTCTTAAAAACTTTTGAACAAGCTTTTTCTCTCGCATTATGTCTATTTCTGTTAATATCTCCATTGACTTGTCAATAACCTCTCTAATACCAAATTCACCAGTGTAAGAAGTATCCACAGTAGTTATTATCTTGTTTTTTATTTCATGATGTAGGTAATCACCTTTAACAAATTCTTCCTTGGTGTGACCGGGACCCCCTATTATCACACCCTTTAGGTCTGGAACTGTTAGGAAAGCCTCGTTCATATGGTTTCCAATTCTTTTTTGGAATTCATGAGCTGCAAGATCTATTAAACGGTCAAATCGCCTTTGGGACTGTCCACCAGCTTTATGCTTTCCTGGAACCCCGCTTGTTAATGTTTTTATTATGTCTATTCTTTTACCATGTAAAAGCGCGATTGTAGCTTCTTTTCTATCTAAAACCGCCAATCCATATGTTTCTTTCTCCTCTAGCATTTCCTGAAGAGGTTCGAGATAAAATTCAGAGTTACAATGATAGGTGTAGGTTTTTATAGCCTCAGGAGGTTCGAAAATATAGGTTTCCATTTTTTCAGTGCCAGGCCCTCCCTTGGGAATCATTCCAACGAAGAGCACAAGCCCCTGCTCTGGAGGGGTTGGAAAAAGCTTTAATCTTTGCATTATGACTTCAATTGCAGATTGAACATTTTTTTTTGTTTGTTTACTTTTAATATTAGCACTTTGACTCAATTCCTCTCTCATATGTTTTACCACATCGCTTATCTGACGATCTGGAGGGATATAAACTGATACAAGTTCTGTACCTCTACCTTTTTTTTCTGAAAGTTCTTGGATAGTCCTTTTAAAGTCATATAAATCTTTTGATGATATTTCGGCCACTGAAATTCGCTCCTTACATACAATAAACCTAAATTGATTTGGAGTATTATGTATTATATTTCTCCAACTTGACATAAATCTAATTTTTTTATTTTTACATATCCAAAATTATATTTATTCTAATGGGAGACTTAATCTTGATGGTGGTAACATGAGAATTGTGGTGACAATAGGTGGATCTATACTAATTAAAGATCATGGTCATGAAAAATTTAAAGATTATGCTGAAGTTTTGAAGAATTTAAAGGCGAAAAACGAGCTTTTTTTGGTCGTTGGCGGTGGAAAAACAGCTCGTGAATATATAGAGATAGCAAGAAATATTGGAGCTTCTGAGTCTTTCTGTGATGATTTAGGAATTGATGTAACCAGATTGAATGCAAAACTTCTTATCATGGCGATTGGGGATGCTGCATATCCTTCAGTACCCCTAAATTTTGCTGAGGCAATGAAGTTTTCCACTTCAGGTAGGATAATTGTTATGGGAGGGACAGAACCCGCTCACAGTACTGATGCTGTGGGAACTATTCTAGCTGAATTTGTGGGTGCTGATATTTTAATAAATGCTACATCTGTGGATGGTTTGTATGATAGGGATCCTGAAAAATTTGAAGATGCTACAATTTTTAGGGAAGTACGCCCTACAGAAATGATGGAGATTTTAAGTAAAAAAGAGATTAAAGCAGGTACCTATGAATTCTTTGACCTGACAGCAATACAGATGATCAAAAGATCTAGAATAAAAACTATAATTGTAAATGGAAATGACCCTAAAAATCTAATAAGAGTAATTAAAGGTGAGAAAATCGGAACTATTATATTGCCTGAATAAAAAAGGTAAAATGATAAATAAAGGATAAGAGAAGCTTAAAGAAAAATTTTATTGTAATTTTATGTTTTATAAGGTTAAAAAGTAGATATGGATTTAATTAACCAAAAAAATGATAAGAATTAATAATTAGAGGTGTTAAAATGACAGAATCGCATAAACATTGCCCAATTTGCGGGACTCCTATGCCACTTGATGAAAGGTTTTGTTCACAAAAGTGTGAAAATATATTTTTAGAGAACCAAAGAAGAGTTCAGAGGTCAAAAAGGATTTTCTATATTATTCTTGCAATATTTGTAGTGGTATGTATCCTAATAATTTTAAGAGGGAAAATTTAATTGAATTATTATCTAAGTTTACTTATTTTTTTATTTTTAACAATATAATTGAGAAACTAAATTAGTATAAAAATCACAAAAAACCATGAAGTTAACCTAGATTTAGGAGTAACAAAGTTCTACAAAACTAATAGGAATATAAACGAATTATAAAAAAATAAAAAAAGATTTAAAATGGGTGTAGATTCCTGATTATAATGTTACACCCATAACAAGCTGTTCTGTAAGTTCTTTATATCTGTTACGGATGGTAACTTCAGTTACTCCTGCAACATCCGCTACGTCTCTCTGGGTTTTTCTTTCCCCTAAAAGAACTGATGCAATGTATAGGGCTGCTGCCGCAACTCCTGTCGGGCCTCTTCCGGAAGTAAGACCTCTTTCCATTGCTTTTTCGATAATCTCTATTGCCTTTGATTGTACTTTACCAGAAAGACCTAATTCACTTGCAAATCTTGGAACATAGTCAACAGGAGATGTTGGAGGTAAATTTATGTTAAGTTCCCTCGTTAAGAATCTGTAAGTTCTACCAACTTCTTTTTTACTTACTCTTGAGACTTCTGCAATTTCATCCAGAGTTCTCGGTACGTTACATCTTCGACATGCAGCATAAAGGGATGCTGCAACTACTCCTTCAATGCTTCTTCCTCTAATAAGCTTGTTGTCAACAGCACTTCTATAAACCACTGAAGCAGCCTCTCTTACACTTCTTGGTAGTCCTAGTCTTGAAGAATCCCTGTCAAGTTCACTTAATGCAAATGCAAGGTTTCTCTCAGTTGCCCCAGATATCCTTATTTTTCTCTGCCATTTTCTTAAACGGTACCATTGAGCACGGTTCCTTGCAGGGATATCTCTACCATAGATATCTTTATTTCTCCAGTCTATCATTGTGCTTAGCCCTTTATCGTGTATAGTGTATGTTATGGGTGCACCTACTCTGGTTCTTTTGTCCCTTTGCTCGTGATCGAATGCTCTCCACTCTGGTCCCATATCAACTAAATTATCGTCTATTACTAAGCCACAAGCCCCACATACAATTTCTGCACGCTCATAATCACCTATAAGCTTTTCAGAACCACATTCTGGACATTTAGTTTCAACTTTTTCAATTTCCGAAACATCGTACTTCATTTTTTCCTTCGTTTTCTTCGCCCCCATTTTTTTTCATGTTTTGCTGATACATACAAAGTCTCTCCAACTCGATTTCCAAGATTTTCAGAATTTTTTGTATATTGTGGTTTAACAGATATATAAGGTTTCTTGGTTGGACCGAAAATGTCATGAATTTTGCCTAACCTTTTTTTATCTTTACTAAAAACAGTCAATTTAAAACCAGGTGTTTTCTTAGACCTTACAATGAAGTTACCTTTGTTGGAGATGTGTGAAATTATTCCCAGTTTTTTCATGTATCCTCAAACCGAAACTTTTATATATAATTTATATACTCTTTTTGTGAACTAATATATAAACTTTTCGATATAAATAAAAGTAAGAATTTTTATTTATAAAATAAATTGTGTTTTTTTATTTTGATTTATGTTAATTTGATTTTATTTTTTATGATATATTTTTTTACGATAATTATTACAAACTATTAGGTATAACCATCTTTCCCTTTCTAATCTGTTTTCCGTAATATAATGCAACTATTGCACCAACAAATGTGGGGAATATATAACTTGCAAGACGATCTATCAAACTTGCTGCTATAACGACATCAGCAGAAACGCCTACAACGGCGAAAAGCGCAACCATTGTAGCCTCACGAATTCCCCAAGATCCAGGAAGAATAGGAAGAAAAGAAATCAAAATTGCTACCGTATAGATAATTACCAACGGTAAAATTGGAGGATATGACCCCACAGCCATAAAACAGACATATATACGTACCATATCAAGGCCCCACATTCCAAAGGAAAGAATGAACCCAAATATAAACACTTTACGGTCTTTTAAAACATGCACAAATCCGGTTGAGAATCTATTAACATAAAAGATTAATTTGTCCTTTATATCTAAAAATGAAATTGGGTTACGGGTTAATTTTACAAAAAAGGGATATACAGAGCGCGCCAATGAGATTATGATTCTTTGAGCTATTTCTTTTTTGAGTCCTGCATATAGAAGTATTCCAAAGAACACCATTGCCAAAAATATAAGAACACTTACGATTATTCGGGTCCATATTGATATTTCCCAAGTTAAAATTAAAATAGCTGCAAAAAGAGATATTAGTGCAAAGGGAAAGAACTCAAAAACACGATCAGCAGTTGATGAAGCGAATCCAATTTCAAAGGGTGTACCCTCAACTTCTCTCAAAAGATATGCCCTTAAAGGTTCGCCACCTGCAGCCCCGGGAGTTATGTTGTTTCCAAAAAGACTGGCTAACAGCATAAAAAACAGGGTTTTGAAATTTGGAGCTTTATCAACAACATTTAGGATCAATTTCCACCTGAGAGTCCATGTTACTAAAATGGCTAATTCTAAGATAAAGTTTAGTATGAGAAATTCTAAATTTGTACGTCTTAGAACGTTTAAAATGTCGCTTAACCCAACAAGAAAAGTAATGGCAAATATTATAAATGCCGCAAGTATGAAAGAGAGGGCAATTTTCCATTTATGCTTTCTGATAATTTCATAAGTGTCCTGCATTAAAAAAACTACCTCTTTTAATCATTTAATATTTTTAAGCCCAAAATTTCAGATAATGACATTCCATCCTTTATTTTACGAATTATCTCTTTTTCTCTTTTTTTGATATTAAATGCTTTCTTCAAAACTTCTCTAAAAAGTTTTTTTGGTACAACTACAACTCCACAATCATCCCCTATAATCATATCCTGTGGATTTACCGTAACTCCACCACAATTAATAGTGACGTTAATTTCGCCTTCTCCTTTTGGATCTCCAGCATTAGGAATTATTGATTTAGAAAATACAGGATAATTTAATTTTCGAATTGCCGCAACGTCTCTTGAAGCACCATAAACAACTGTACCGGCAATTTTTTTTTTCTGTGCTGTTTCTGACGTAAGTTCACCCCAGAGAGCATGACCATCTGTTTCTGAACAAATAACTATTACCTCTCCCTTTTTAGCAATGTCTATAGCATTAACGACTGTTCCCCAATCATCGGCCAGGGTTTTTACTGTAACGGCTTTCCCAACAATTTTTGCATCATTTAAAGGTTTTACACCAGATATCACTCCATTTAAACAGGATAGTTGTTTTAAGGCATCTGATATTTGTGGTGTTTTGATATCTACCTTTAAAAAATCCAAATCAGTTGTTTTTGATGAAAATTTCTTCAGAAGACTTTCAGGTGAAATCTTATCTTTTTTTGACATAAGAGATCAATCCTGGGGTGTTGTGACTTCTTCTACTAATTTTTTACCTGCGACAACCTCGTCAACACTGTGGATTGAACCACCATACTGTTCTATTGCTTCATTTATTTCTTGAAAGCTCAAATCATTTCCCTGGATAGTAACTTTAACATTTTCTGTTTCTTTATCTATTTCCATCAATGTAACGTTAACTCCGTCTACCCCAGTTAATTCACTTAAAAACTTTGCAAAAGAGGGTATTGTAGGTTCGTGTGGTTTTAATATGTCTAAAACTATTCTTATTAAACCTTTTGCCACTTATACATCCTCCAAAAGATTTTTTATTTAACTTATTTCTTACACTTACTTTTTTTATCAAGAATATTTAAAAGTTTAGTTTTAATCCTTCAATTATACCATTTATAGTATATCAAAGGAGATTTATAAGGTTTAATAGGGATTAAAATTTATAAAAGGTAATGATAAGGCTTCAAAATTTTAAATCCATTTTATCTTTTTTTATTAAAGTAAAGATGAAAATTTCCAAATAATAATAGTGGATATATCTTAAATAATATGAAATGGAATTAATTACTCTCTAAAATTGTGTCGAATTTTTTCCATCTT
>VGTM01000110.1 GCA_016874685.1 Methanobacteriota archaeon | reverse complement strand
GTCTCTTGCAGGAAATATGGCAGCAATAGAATACATAAAAAACTATAATCTTTTGCATAGGGTCGAATTGCTCTCAAAAACTGTGGAAGAGAGATTTAAAGAATGGAGAGATTATGATAACATCTACCAGGCCCGTGGTTGGGGACTGCTTAAAGCTGTGGACTTTAGAGAAGCCAAAGATAGCCCACTTCCAGATTACAAGGCCCAGATACACAATGAGCTATTCCAGAAAGGTGTTGTTACCATGGGTGGGGGACAGGGAAGATATATGTCCCTTCTTAGAATTATACCCCCGTTTACAATCCCCAAAGAGCAACTGAAAACTGCCTTGGATATATTTGAAGAGGTCATTAGATAATGGCCATTTTATTTTTTTATAGTTAATTACTAAATATTTTTAACTTTTATCATTAATTTTTTAATCCATTTTTTGGCAAATGATAATGATTTAGCTTAGTGGGTGAAGTATTTTTTTGATTAATTTTCTAATTTGAGTTTTTGTTTTGATGAATATTGGTGATAATTCTCTTTTTATGGTTTTCCAGATGATTTCTATAGGGTTTAAGTCTGGTGAGTATGGTGGGGGGAATACAAGGTTAATGTTAAGTTTTTTTGGCTTTTTCTTTAGTTATTTTGGCATGATGAGATCTGAAATTGTCTAGAACTATCAAAATCTTCCCTTTGGGATTTGCAGTTCTTATTTGTTCTAAAAATTCTGTTACATCTTCTTTTCGTGAATGTTCTTTGAATTCAACTATACTATTACCTTTTATGGCGTAAAAGCCGAAAGTGTTCGCTCTTAAAGGGGTGGTGTTTTTTATTATGGTTGGTTTGGTAATGGACCATAATTTTTGGGTATTAGCAGTAGTTTGAGGTGAAAATTCGTCAAAAAACCCTATCACATGCGGATTTTCAGTTAAAGCTTCTTTTATGTTTTTTTAAATTTTTCTTCAGCATCTGCTGGTCGTCTGTAGTCTTGTGGATAGGGTTTGCCAAATTTCAATCCCATGTTTCTTAAAATGATTATCACTTGTTTTAAGGAGTATTCAACGTTAAATTTATCTTTAATCAGATTTCTAACTTCTTTGGTTGTCCAATCATCTCTTTCCTTTAATATTTCTTTTAATTGGTTTTTCTCCTGGTTTGTGAGTTTGGAGGGTCTTCCACCAGCAAATCTAGGTGTTAAACCTTCATATCCATCTTTATTCCATCTTTCCAGCCATATATAACCTGTTTGTTTTGTTATACCTAGTTTTTCGCTTGCTTCAGGAACGCTACATCCATCATATAGATAATTCATAAAATGCAGCCTATTTAAAACTTTAACATCTTTCTCCTTTTTTCTTATCAACTTTTTCAATTCTTCAGCATTAATCCACCTTTTAACTTTCAAAGAAGGAGTTCTACTCATGAATAATACTTATAATACTCATTAGTTAAAAAGGTTACGTTTTAAACTATAAATGTTTTTTTTAATTCTTAAAATAATGGGTCAAACAAAATGTAATCGGTTTAATTCATGAATTAATTAGTTCTTCTAATTAAAATAAGCATAGATTATTTTGTATGAAAGACGCATTCTCTCCTCAATTTTAAAAGGTCTTTCTTTTTATTCTTAAGGTCGTCCACTTCTTCAATGATTTTAGAGATGTTGAGTTGTATGCAGTCAACAGTTTTATCTTCATGTATCCAGTCGCAGTCCTGGCAGCTCCAAACGCCTTTATCCTTAATCCACTTACCACCAGTAGAACTATCCCCACAGGGATAGAATGGACAGTAACAGAATGTGCAGTTCTGTCCCTCAAAATGGCAGGGATAAAATTCACATTCCATGTTTGGTCCTTCAACTATCTCCCCCTCAAGATATCTGTTATAATAATCCTGTGCCAAAGGATGTATGTATGATGGAATTATATAGCCACGAGGAGTTATCATATGTCCTTCAGAAATATAAGTCATGGAATTTCCAATTATTAGGGTGGTAAACATATTTATTTCCTGATCAAGGAGATTTTCAAGGGTTGTTATAATTGTCTCTGTAGCCTCCTTCCTACTTTTAACTATTCCAACAGGAGTATCTGGTTTCCTTATTTTAACTAGAATTTTATATGCTTCCTTAAATGGTTCTTTCCTTGTTTTACTCATTGGATTGTACAAAACAATGACGATGTCGCCTTTGGAAGCAAACTCAACCTTCCTTTTTATTTCTGACAGAGGAGTTAGAATGTCGCTTAAACTTATTACAGCAAAATCGTGTAATGGGGACCCCAGAAGGGAAGCTGCAAAGCTGGCTGCTGTAATTCCAGGAATAACATCAACATCAACTCCACTGTATTTTCCCATCAGTTGAAAAAGAACATTGCCCATTCCAAATATCCCTGGATCGCCCGAACTTACGATGGCTACCTTCCTGCCCTCTTTTGATTTTTTTATGGCTATCTCAGCCCTTCTAATCTCATCGCCCATTCCCTTTATAATGACCTCTTTTCCTTCCAATAAGTCTTCTATGGGCTTTATATAGCCCTTATAGGCAACTATAACGTCGGCGTTTTTTAAAGCTTTAACTGCCCTGATACTCATATCTTCACGTGAAAATCCTATCCCAACTACACTGATCATAATTCTCTCCATTCTAAATCTATAAATTAAAATAAAATTTCATGAATTAACCTTTATGAATTAACCCGTGGTGTTACTATATATCTTACTCACAGATATTATTTTAATGGTGGTAACATCAATCTCTACACCCTTCGATTTTACTTTAGCAGTTGCTGTAGCTGTTACGGTGTAAGTTTCAGTAGGAGCTATGACTATCTGTCCTCCAGTTTTATTAGTTCCACTTCTTGTAAGGTTTTCTTTATATCCCATTGCAGTTATGTTAACTGTTACTGTTTCACTGTTAGTATCACCATATGTGGCTGCAGTCAGGGTTGCCAGGTTGATCCCATCAATTTGGGCACGGTTTTTCATGGTTTCAGCCACTAACTCTGGATTTAAAATTTTGATTGCCTTTGGTTTAGCTATGATATTGGTATTCCAATCTTCCAAGTGTAAAAAAGCAGATATCTGGTTAATTTGCATATCTATAAGCTTTCCAATATCTGGTGGCTGGGCAGTTACAATAGTATACGAACTTATAAGACCCGCCTCAAAAAAAAGGACAAAAAATATGATGAACAATATGATCTTTAAAATTTTAGGCAATTTTATCACCTCTCCATCTATTCTTTATGTGGATCATTTCTTATAAGAGATGTATAAATATAGTACAAAAAGGTTTGTGCGGATTATTATGACTGACGATATAATTTTAAAATTTACAGATGCTGGTATATTGTTAAACGATGGTGCATATGAAAGGATAAAGCATCAAAAAAATCCATTAAAATTTGCAGAATCCTTAATAAAGCATTTATCAGTTCCTGAAAGGAATATTTTTGTATTAACTGGGGAACTTGTGGATCATTATTTAGGGAGCTCTCCTTCACGGCTAGGGCATATAAAAGAAAAAATATCTGCAGAACCATATATGATGAGTAAAAATTCCGTCGAGGACCTGGTGGAAAAAGAATCTATAACTGATGATAGGTTCAATTTTCAGGTAATTCAGGATACTAGCAAAAAATCATATACTTGTGGAGAAATAAAGGATTTTACAGCTTATTTTAACAGTAGATACCTAAAATTAAAGGGTTTCCTAAGTAGAAGACCAGATATCAAGGAACATTGTCCCATAAAAGATGTAGGAAGATCAGATGATGTTGTTAAAATAATAGGGATGGTAAATGATATCCACAACACAAAAAACAATGACAAAATCGTTGAAATAGAGGACGATTCAGGAGATATCACAGTAATGGTACATAAAAATAACCATAAACTCTTTGAAATGTCAGAGAGAATTGTTAAAGATGAAGTAATAGGGGTGATAGGAAGTAGGAAGCGAAATCTTGTTATTGCATCAGAACTGATTAATCCCGGGATTCCCAGACATGATGAAAATTCAATGGATTTTACAACTGTCTTTATATCTGACACGCATGTTGGAAGTTCCACTTTTCTAGAGCCTGCCTTCAACAAATTCATAAAATGGATTAATGGGAATTATGGGAATGAAAAACAGTTAAAAATAGCCCAGGATGTCAAATATCTGGTGATAGCCGGAGATCTCGTAGATGGAATTGGAGTCTATCCAAACCAGGAAAAAGAACTTATAATAACAGATATTTATGAACAATATGAAGAAGCAGCAAGGTTAATAGGTGAAATAGATGACATAAAAATTATAATCGCTCCTGGAAACCACGATGCCTCAAGACTAGCTGAACCCCAGCCATCCATTCCTGTTGACTACGCAAAAGATCTTTTTAAGCTTAAAAATGTGGAATTTGTTAGTAATCCGGCGTTTGTTAGTCTGGATGGGATAAAAACCCTAATATATCATGGCAGAAGTTTTGATGACTTTGCTATGACCGTCAAAGGTATGTCTCACCAGAGATCTGAACTTATTATGAAAGAATTATTGGAAAAAAGGCATGTAGCCCCTATATATGGTGAAAGAACTCCCTTAGCTTCTGAAATTGAAGATCATTTGGTTATAGAAGAAATTCCTGACGTATTTCACTGCGGACACGTCCATATAAATGCCTATAAAAAATATAAAGGAGTCCATCTAATAAATTCAGGTACTTTCCAGTCACAGACAGAATTTCAGAAAATTTATAACATTGTGCCCACATGCGGTGAGGTTCCAGTACTACATCATGGCTCCTTTAAAGTATTGAAATTTACATAAAAGTTATATAAAGAAATATACATCCATTCACATGGCCCCAATTGATGAAATATATGGACATTGAATATTTATTGATTTTAAATATTATTGATATTAAATATGAGTTGAATTGATGAAGATGAAAAAAAGAGAGAAAATAGAAAAAATTATAGGAACTGTAGCTGAAATATCTGGTTATCTATATAAAAGAAAGCTTGTACCTGGTAAATCAGGTAATGTGAGTTTTAGATTCAATGATGGTGATGTTTCATTGGTTGCCATCACGCCCACTGGGTTTTCGCTTAAAAATATCGAAAAAAAAGATGTTGTTTTAGTTGAAATGAATGGAAATATTTTAAACGGAGATTCAAATCCGTCGTCAGAATTAATTATGCATATCAAAATCTATGAAAATAGAGATGATATAAATGGGATTGTTCACACCCATTCACCATTTGCAACGGGTTTCTCATTATCTGAAAGGCGATTAGAAAGATTAGAAGGTTTTGGAGAAATAACAAATATGTATTATCCAGTTGTAGATTATTCAGCTCCAGGAAGTAGGAAACTTGCAGAAGAAACATCAAAGATCATGGAAACAGAAAATGTTGTCATTTTAAAGAATCATGGTGTAGTTGCTTGTGGTAGCGACCTTGACGAAGCAGCCCTTCTAGCAGAATTTATAGAAGAAGTAGCAAAAACACAATTTGTAGGCGGGCTTCTCAGTCTCAAATAGACTCCAACTCACTTAAGACATTCCATATAAGCGTTCTAGCATGTATAGGGATGTTAGGGTCGTTACTGATCTCATCCAGAATAGAAATAACAGTACTTGTTCTTATAGTGGGATCTTCATCATCCCTGGATAAAATAGCCTTAGATTCCTCTGCAGCTCTTCTTATATTTCTTGGAACGCTTGTATCTTCCATTATATGTTTTAATATCTTATCACAACGATCAAATGCATCTTCAGACATAAAAAAGCCTCCCGTAGTTATTTAGATAAAGACGTTAAATTAAGGGTTTTTATCCATGATGTTTATATAAACTGATATAAAAAATCTTTCGGTTTCTTTCATAAATAATTTATAATTTATTTATAATTTATTTTTATTCTAATTTGTTCCTTAAACACCATCTTATTGTAAATATCGGCAGTTCATTTTTTTGTACGTTTTATTAGGTTTATTATTCTTATGAGAATTTCTATTTACCTCATTTTTGAGTTGATTTTTTTAAGTTTTTGAAACAGGTCTTGTCTGAGTTTTATTTTTGATGTTTTTTTCTTTTTTTAAGCATGATTTCATGTTATTT
>VGTM01000109.1 GCA_016874685.1 Methanobacteriota archaeon | reverse complement strand
TTATGTGTATCTAAAGAAAATAAATCGGTCAATGAATAAAATTTAGATTTATTTTTCCACCAATCTAGAACTATTTTATCAGACTTTTTGGCCATAAAATTACTACAATATCCATAACTATCACTATTAAAATCTGAATTAGTTATGAATATGGGAAATGAATAAGTAACCCCAATTTCGTATGGCAAAAAATCTGCAGATTGATAATGATAGGTAGGCCAATTTTTTCCATACCCGTAATTAGTATAAAAATGAAATTTTCCTTTATCATAATGCATTTTTTTTAATTTATAAGCTAACTGTCTATTAATCAAAAAACAAGCAGCAGAATGATTATTTCTAGTTCTACGAGTTAATCCTACAGGAATAAAATTTTCTCCAATAATGTGAAGTTGAACACAATCCCAATTGCAAGGCAAATTTGAAAAAAAATATTTCCAATCAAAATTCCAATACTTTGATACTAAAAAATTTACATCATCTTCTACAATTAAACAACACTCCGAAATATTTGAATCATACCAATCAATAATAATCTGAAACTGATTTAAGAGTGTTGACAATCTTATAATTTGATTATATTTTGGCCCAAAAATTTTATGTTCCCAATTAGAAAAATTATCTACAGAAAATCTATCTGCAGATATTCTTTTATAATCTTTGATATTTAATAATTCAAACTGATCTTCCATATATTTTCTTTTATCTTTTCTTTTATCAAGATTGATATAAAAAATAACAGGTAGACTGTTTAATTTTAATTGAATTTCAGACAACATGATGATTATGACCAAATGCAGAGCGAGTTTCAATGTCTGTGTAAGAAATTGGAATTACTAATTCTTTTCTTTTTAAAGTGTCTAACAAAAAAAGATCCTCTAAATTATATTTTTTAGAATCATTTTTCCACCAATTAAATATTACATAATCAGATTTTTTAGCCATAAGATTAACTAATCCACCATAACAATCGCTACCAAAATTTGAATTAGTTATAAAGACAGGAAAAGAATACGTTACTCCTATTTCATAAGGAACAAAATCTGGAGATTGATAATGATAGGTAGGCCAATTTTTTCCATACCCGTAATTGGTATAAAAATGAAATTTATCATCAATATAGTGCATCTGTATTAATTTTTTTGCATATGATCTGTTTATCATATAACAAGTAGCACCATGACTACTTCTCACCCTTCTAGATAATCCCATCGGTATAATGGGATCACCTATAATGTGAAGTTGAACACAGTCCCAGTTGCAAGGAAGTCTTTTTACTAAGTATTCCCAATCAAAAGACCAAAATTTGGATGGAATAAAATTTAAATCATCTTCTAAAATTAAACATGTTTCAGATCTGTCTTCAAAGTACCAATCAACTATGCTCTGTAATTGATTGACTAATATTGAAACATAAGATATTTTATTACATCTTTTATCAAAAATTAATTTTTTCTTCCATTCATCATAATTGTGAGGGCCATATCTATTTGCTGAGATCCTAACGTAATCTTTTACTCCACACTCCTTAAAATGGTTTTCAATATAATCTTTTCTATCCGTTCGGTTATCTAAATTTAAATACCTTACGTGAGGAAGTCCAATTAACTTTGACTTTATGATTTCAACATCAGACATACCAAGTTATAATTGAATACCTAGTTCCAGAAATAACGGGCATTATCTCATGTGGATACATAAAATTAGAAGGAAATACAATTACATCTCCAATCGAATTTCTCATCATGATTTCTCTATTAAAAAATGCGAATTCTCCACCAACAAAGTCTTCATTAAGAGTTATCGAACACGCAATACTTCTTTGTTGTTGAATAAAACTGTCAGTATGTTGTATGTAAAACTGTCCCGGGTTATATCTAAGTAACTGATATCCTGTATCAATACTTGGACTAAAATGTGGAAACTCTTTTGAATACATTTCAACTACTTTTAAAAGTTGTTGATGCAATTCCATATCTATATTTTTTCTTATTTCAAAATTTCTTTGAATAATTTCAGTATCAGAAAGAATAATTGAATCGCAGTTCCTAATAGTAGAATCTACAGATGCTTCTCCTCCTATTAAAGAATGAGTCCAGTCAGATGAATTTTTATATTCATTTAGAATTCTTTCACAAAGTTCTTTTGAAACAATATAATCGTAATTTTTAATAAAAGATTCTATGGGTTGTGTAGATAAATTCCTTGAAATTACAGCCGGAGTTTCTTTAGTTTCAATAACTTCATCAATATTAGAGTATGACTTTTCTTCTATTACCTGATTATTTTTTACATTATCTCTAGTCTTATCAAAGTAAGCATAAGAACATTCTCCACGACTTCTCACATAATGCAAGAAAACCTGTGAGTAATAACTACCTTTATACTCCTCTCTCCAGTGAGATGCAATTCTTCCAAGATAGATCATTGCATCTCCAGGATTTAAACTCACAAACTTTTTTTCTTGTTGTGGAGTTTCGATCCAGATGGGCCAAGGATAATCTCCATCTAAATGCAAAGTAAGGGAAATCTCACATGCATCTCTATCAATATGTTTTTCTAGAACCGAACCCTCTTTATATACTCTTGCATAAGAATACGTAGGAAGAACAGTTTCTTCTAATAAAGTAGATACTTCTGGAGTTTTTTCACATAACAATTCTAAGAAAGAAATGTGGTCATATTTAGAATGTGAATCAGGAGCTTGACTGTCACCGGATAAATTATTTTCTGTGCAAAAAGATTTAAATTCTTCTGATAAATTTTTTGCTCGAATTTCAGAAATAAAATTCGGAATAATTAAATAATTATTTTCAACTAATTGTTTGTTCATAGATAATAAAAAAAAAAAATTTAACGTTAAAACAATTACAGATCCTTCAATAATTCTTCCAGATCAAAATCACCAAACTCGGCAAGGAAACTAAGTTCTTCTTCCTGAAGTCTCAAACGTTCTGCCTCTTCTTTTTCTATTCTCTCCTTTTCCTCAACTTTTGCTTTGTCCCAAAGAGATATAGCTTGTTCAAAGACACCCAATTCTTTAATAATTAAATTCGGCACTGTTTTTTTAAATTCAATTTCTCCATGAGGTTCTTCTAATCCAAAACCATATTCTCCATCTTCATCGGGATCTCCATACCATTGAAGAGCGTGGAATCTCCCCCAAGTTTTTAGGTCATAACCTTCAATCCAACTAAGATCATCGAATACACTCAGATCAGTCGTATATCCTTCACCATCTATAATAATACGCTTATCATCTTTAACTATTGTCATTCTCATTGTTGTTTTCCTCCTCTAATAACTTTTGAGTAGTTAATGGTGTAACGTTAACTGGTAAAACTTTTTGTTCTATAAGACCTTGTATATATAGGTCCCTGTTTTGTTCATTAGCCTTAACAACTTCATTCCTAAATGATTCAACAGCAGCACTAGTATGACGTTGTTGTTGAGAATTTTCAATTGTCAACATTGGCAACCAGGTAACTGAACATCCCCAATGATCAACGTCCTCTCCAGTGTTTGGATTCATACCACGAACATGCATATACCAAGCACATTTGTGTTCAATGCAATTTTTTTTTATTAAAGGGCAATAACTCCCTCCAGTTTCCTTTTTAAACATAGTTTTACAAGTTTAATAGTTTATATTATATCAGAGATCAACCAAAAGTGCAATATATGACAGAAACATACGATACATTAAAATCCATACTAGTGTTTAATGGCCCATTACCTCCTGGAAAAGAAACCGGATGATCGTGGCCACCGCTGTTACCGGTGTTGCCCGTGTTGGAACCATTAGCTACCTTAGTTACGTTGCCTTGGGTAGGGGAGGGTGAGCTATTAGACTGACCGCCTCCATTGTTTGCAGGATGGTTATGCTGGCCCATTGTGGAAGTATTAATCGTAAAGCCACCGATACCTAATCCACTAATAGATACAGGCACGTTAGCACTGATTGGTTTACTAGAGAGTGCGCTTGTAAAGTCAATATTACCGCCGCTGCCGCCACCAGCGGCAGATGCAACAACTCTTAGAGCATGGTTTCCATATTGTGTGGCGGGCGTGTTCCAACCAAGTGGAGCAGCTGCCTGATAAAAAACCACAGGAACATTTTGAGGAAATATTCCGTACTTAGAATTCAAAACGGTATTATTACCAAAGGTTATTCCAGCTGCTGTTAATACTGCCATTTTCTTATTTTAATTGAAAGTACATATAATTACATCAACATAACGTGTGGTGAAATCCAATGTGGCCGATCCTGGTCCATTAGCTGATGAAAAACTAACAGGGTGATTGTGCGAGGCCTGGTCGCCAAAGTTGCCCGTGGCACCACCTCCCGCAGATGCACCAGGGCTTGAGCCTTGGTTTGGGCTCGCGGCACCGCCGCTGCCTCCGCCGCCATTATTCGCTGGATGAGCGTGTTGAGGAATTGTATTTACAGTTAATGTAAACGGCCCAACCCCCAATCCAGAAATAGTTATAGGTACATTGGCACTTAATGATTTATTTGTAAAAGTACTAGTAAATGATTGATTCCCTCCCGAATTAGCGCCATTTGAAGACACAACTCTCAATGCTTTATTACTATGAGTATTTGATTGTGACCATCCAGATGGAACTCCCCCCAAAAATACCATTGCCGCACCTTGAGGGATAATCCCATACCTCGATTCAAGGACACCGCCTGCACCACCAAAAATAATTCCAGCTGCTGTTAATACTGCCATTTCAAATATGCCCTACTTTCATATTTATCAACCGTTCCAATTGCAAAGAAGAATATCTACATATTGAAGGCCCATATTGATTCCTGCACTCCAAGGCCCATTAGCTGATGAATAACCAATGGGGTGAGCGTGCGCTTCACCATTGCCCCTATTGCCCGTGCTGCTACCAGGGGATCGGAGTCCGGCAGAACCCTGGTTTGGGCTCGCGGATCCAGATCCAGTATTACCACCTCCATTGAATGGATGAGTGTGTTGAGGAATTGTATTAGTATCAAGGTTCCGGCCGCCAACACTAAACGTCAGGCTAAAAGGAACATTAGCACTAACAGTTCTATTAGTCGTAAAACAATCAGTAAAACTTACATTACCTCCAGAACCACCGCCAGCACCACTACCAACCGTAACTATTCTCAGCATTTTATTATTATGATCTGTCAATGTTGTCCAACCAGTCGGCGCTGATGTTTGAGAAAATAAACATCTAGTTCCCGATGGTGCAAAAAAACTCGTCCTAGATGATGCGCTAGTTCCATCACTAAAGTTTATTCCAGTTGCTGTTAATACTGCCACTATATTTACTATTATTATTTCAAATATTTATGTTTAAAACTGGTTCAGATATGAAATGGATTAAAGAATAACCACCCTGTAGCAATATATTTAACAGTCCCTTTTGGAGGCGTAACGCCTCTATGCATAAAAGTCCAAGTCGCTGGGAAAAAAATTAGTTTTCCCTCTTCTGGAGTTATTTTAGTCCCATCTTCAAACTCTGTCTGCCCACCAGGGCCTGAAACATCATTTAAATACCAAATAAAAGTCGCTAGTCTATATCCATCAATTGGGCTTACCATGAAATCATGGTGCCAATTATAGAATCCTTCACCTCCTATTGTACGTTGAAGTTGAAATCCAGTATCAGTTAAATCAAGCATTAATGGATTTAGAGGGCAAAATGAACCTATATATTCTCGGTATTCACTGAGAGCTTGCTTTAAAGAATTAGAAAAAATTTTATCCACATTTTCCCAATTTGCCATTTTGGAAATAGAAAGATCTGTTGAGATTTTCGTATCTTTATCAACTCCACCTAGAGTTATACCATCTTTTTTTCTTATATCTCTTTCAAATTTATAAATTACATTTTTACAAAATTCACTGGTTAAAGCGTTTTGTTTTTCCCATATAAACTTATTCATTCTTTTTGTTTTGGTTTGTTACATTCATTGCAGTAATATGAGTATCCAGTTTTAAAGTATTTTACAATTTGGTAGTGATCTGCATTCAGTGGTTTTGTTTCTCCACACTTACTACAAGTCCTTTCCGTAATGCTTTTTGGCTTTTTTGAGTTCTTTAAGCTCTGCTTTAATTTCTTTATATGCTGTTGTCCCATCAATTTTACCGCCCATTTCAAGAGCAATAATGATG
>VGTM01000108.1 GCA_016874685.1 Methanobacteriota archaeon | reverse complement strand
AAATCCGAAAGCATGTAGGATATTTACCTGGAGAACTTGAACTCTATGGCAATCTAACAGGTAAAGAATTTCTAGTTTACATGGCTAATTTACGTGGTGGAGTTCATTGGGAATTTGTTGCGGAACTAACCAAACGTTTAAATCTGATTTATCCAAAAAGATCAGATTCTTATCACATGGAAATAAACAGAACATTGGGCTAATTCAGGCTTTTATGCATAAACCAGAACTTTTAATTCTCGACGAGCCAACCATGGGTTTAGATCCTATTATACAGCAGGAATTTTATCATAAAGAAAAGGCAGGCAAAAACCAATCTTCTGGCCATTTAAAACCATGCTAAGACAAATCACCAGAAAAAATAGAAGAAGAATTCGGTTTTTATGACTGGATGCCCCTTTCACCTGCATACTCCATCGCCAATCTCCGCAATTTCATGGAAAAAACGCTAAAAACAAGAATTTCCCATTATCTCTAAGTAAAGTTAGAATGATAACCGCAACAAACCTACAAGAGGTCCACAGATAAAAAACTGTGCAAAACACACATTTTCAAAAACCAAAATCCATTTTAAAACAAATCTACAAAACACTTTATGAACTACTGAAAATAGAATCACCCCAAATCTTAAACTAAAAATATTTAAATTAGTAATTAAGATGTTATAGTTCCCTTAAACATTTAACATAATTATAAACTATTTAAATAATATTAAACATTCTTTAGAGAGTATTTATTTCTCTTGTGAATAAAAAAATATATTTAAACTAAAAATCATAGAAATTAAGAGGATAATAAAAATATAATCTATGATAAAAAAGTATATCATAATAATAAATTAATGACAGAGCAAATTAGTGGCAGAGCCTATATTCTAAAATACTACCGCCACAAATAATTATAATTATCGCTTTGCAAATGCTATAATATTCAATAAAAAAATATAGGAGATACCATGTTCAACAAAGTTCTAGTTGCAAATCGTGGTGAAATTGCCATAAGGGTAATGAGAGCATGTAGAGAACTGAATGTAAGAAGTGTAGCCATTTATTCTGATGCTGACAAAAATTCACTCTTTGCCAAGTACGCTGATGAGTCACACAACATAGGAAAGTCTGTTCCTTCAGAAAGCTATTTGAACATCGAAAAAATAATTGATGTTACAGAAAAATCAGGTGCAGAAGCAATACATCCAGGATACGGATTTCTAGCCGAGAATCCAAATCTGGGAAAAGAATGCGAAAAACATGGAATTAAATTAATAGGAGCTAAAGCTTCAGTTATAGAATCAATGGGAAGTAAACTAGCAGCAAGAGATCTAATGAAAGCTGCGAAAGTGCCTGTGATTCCCGGGATAGAGAAAGGTATAACTGATAAAGAAGAAGCAATTGAAATGGCGCAATCAATCGGATATCCAATTATAATTAAAGCCTCTGCTGGTGGTGGAGGTATAGGGATGCGTACAGTGTATGAAGAAGATGAAATGGTAAGAGCCATCGAATCCACTCAATCTGTTGCTGCTTCTGCATTCGGTGATTCAACTGTGTATATTGAAAAATATTTGGAAGAACCTAGACACATAGAATTCCAGATCCTGGCTGATGAACATGGAAACACCATTCATGTCGCGGAAAGGGAATGTTCCATCCAGAGAAGACATCAAAAGCTTGTTGAAGAATCACCATCCCCTATTATGACTGAAGAACTAAGAGAGAAAATGGGATCCACAGCAGTTAGAGCTGCTTCATCAATTGGTTATACTAACGCAGGAACCGTTGAATTCTTATATTCCAATGGTGACTTCTATTTTTTAGAAATGAATACACGTATACAAGTTGAACACCCCATTACAGAGATAGTAACCGGGATAGACCTTGTAAAGGAACAGTTGAAAATAGCTGCAGGATATACTCTTTGCTGCCAACAAGATGATGTAACTGTTAGAGGACATGCAATAGAATGCCGGATAAATGCAGAAGACCCCTTATCAGATTTTGCACCAATGCCTGGTAAAATAAGTGGTTATCGTTCTCCAGGAGGGCATGGTGTACGTGTGGACAGTGGTGTTTTCATGAACTATGTTATACCCACATTCTATGATTCTATGATTTCTAAGCTCATAGTATGGGGAAGAACACGGAATGAAGCTATAGATCGAATGAAAAGAGCTTTAAGCGAATACATTATTTTAGGGGTGAAGACCACAATTCCATTCCATAAAGCAATAATGAGAAATGAAAATTTTAGAGCCGGAAAATTACACACCCATTTTGTGGATGAACATCGAAAAGGAATCATGGCAGATATGAAGCAAGTTATAGAAGATGACAAAGAAATGGTAACAAGGTTAAAATCAACATTTCTACCAACAAAAAAAATAGCTGCAATATCAGCCGCTGTAAACAGTTACATTAACCAATCAACTGCCCAAAAAAAAGGTGGTGATTAAATGATAAAAAACAGGATATTAGACATCCTATATGAAAATAAAGGTAATTATATTCTTGGGACGGATCTAGCATCTGATCTTGAGGTTTCAAGAACCGAAATATGGGATAACATTCAATCATTAAAAAATGACGGTTATGTTATAGATTCCTCCCCAAAATCAGGATATCGTCTGATAAAGGCACCTGATCTGTTATTGCCATATGAATTAAAAAGAAACCTCAAAACAGAATATATTGGAAGAGAAATCCATTATTTTCGGGAAGTTGATTCTACCAACGATTTTGCAAAGGAGTTAGCTGAAGAAGGTGCAGAAGAGGGTACTATCATACTAGCAGAGACCCAGAGAAGAGGAAAAGGACGTCTCGGGAAGAGATGGATATCACCTCCCGGCGGTGTTTGGATGACCATTATTTTAAGACCCACAATTTCGCCTGTTAACGCATCACAACTAACATTAGTAACAGGAGTAGCTGCTGCAGAAACTTTAAAAGATGAGCTCAACTTAGATGTGGGAATTAAATGGCCAAATGACATTTTAATTGACGAAAAAAAAGTTTGTGGAATATTAACAGAAGTCAACGCCAAAATAGATGCAATTGACTACCTTGTTGTGGGAATTGGAATCGATGCAAATGTTGATATAGATCTATTCCCTCCCCAATTAAGAGAAGGTGCAACATCCCTCAAAACAGAGCTTAATAAGGATATACAAAGAGTGAAGCTGGTTCAAAGGTTTCTTGAGAATTTTGAAGGAATATACAACGAATTAAACCAAGGTAAATTATCTGATATTTTAGGTGAGTGGCGTAGATTTTCTAAAACAATTGGAAGCTATGTAGAAGTAAAAAAACAGTTAGGAGAAATAGTTAAAGGAGAAGCCATCGGTATCAATAATAAAGGTGCACTTATTCTAGAGCTTGATGATGGAACCTTAAGAAGAATTATATCAGGTGAATGTACACATACACATGGAAAAAAATAAAAAAATTAGCTATTACTAATTTATCAGTTTATTGCTCATTCTATTTTATTAAAATTAAATTAGAGTCAAAAATCAATGTTCATGGCTATTCAACCTATCTAAACGACCGATTAAAGTTGATTAAGAAATTCTTTAGCATTTTTAACGAATTTGTGATTAGGAGGAGCAAGTTCAATAAAGTTTGTAAAACATTTGATGGCTTCACTATTTTTTCCAAGCTGGACAAAAGCAATTCCTTTATTATACCATACCTCAGCATATTCTGGATCTATATCTAAAGCCCGACCAAAACATTTCAATGCTTTTTCTAATTCTCCGATATTTCCAAAAGCAAGCCCTTTTTGGTAATATGCGTTAAAATACTCTGGATTTATTTCTAAAGCCTTATCCAAAAATTCAATAGCTTCTTGGAATCTTCCAAGTTCATAAATAGCAACCCCTTTATTATACCATACCTCAGCATATTCGGAATCAATTTTTAGAGCTTTATCAAAGCATTTTAAGGCTTCTTCATGTTTTTTGAGACTCCCAAAAGCAAGTCCCTTACCATAAAATGCATTAAAATTATTGGGATTTATTTTCAAAACATTATTGAAGCATTTCAAGGCCTCTTCGTATTTTTTAAGAGCAGAAAGAGAAAGTCCTTTATTATTCATCGCTTCCAAATCATTAGGATTTGACTCTAAAACTGCATCATAGCAACCTATAGCTTCATCGTACTTTTTTATTATTCTAAAAGCGTTTCCTTTGTTATATAATGCTTCAATATGCCCTGGATTTATATCCAACACATTATCAAAACATTCAATGGCTTCCTCATGTTTATCAAGATAATAAAAAGCAATTCCTTTTTCATAAATTGCATTAAAATTCCTAGAATCTATTTTTAAAACATTATCATAACAATTGATAACCTTTTGGTATTCTCCAAGATTAAGAAACGCAAGACCTTTGTTATACCACGTCTGCAGATATTTTGGATTAATCTGCAATGCTTTAGCATAACAATTTATTGCCTCTGTATATTTTTTAAGCTTGAAAAGGGTGAGACCTTTGTTATT
The DNA here is from genome assembly GCA_016874685.1 of Methanobacteriota archaeon. GTDB lineage: Archaea > Methanobacteriota > Methanobacteria > Methanobacteriales > Methanobacteriaceae > VGTM01. The sequence goes on along the minus strand of VGTM01000108.1, from coordinate 1,683 downwards.
TAATGCTTCGATGTATCTTGGATAGATCTTTAAAGCTTCATCATAACATTCAACCGCTTTTTGAAATTCTCCAATAATGTTGAAAGTATTTCCTTTTTTATCCCAAGTCTCAGAATGATTTGGATTTAGCTTAAGAGCTTTATCATAGTGTTCTAACGCTTCTTGATACTTTTTTAAAAACCTAAGTGCAGTTCCTTTAGCAGACCATGCCTCAAAAAATTTTGGATTTATATCTAATGCCTTTTCATAACATTTTATTGATCTATGAAATTTCCCAAGATTACTATAAGCATTTCCTTTATTGACCCAAGCATTGATATTTAATGGATTTATTCTGATAGCTTTATCATAACAATCGATAGCTTCTTGAGATTTTCCAAGATTATCAAGAGATGCCCCTTTATTGGCCCAATCAGCATCGTCAAATTCTTCTTTTTTTCCTAAAACTTTATATGTTTCCCCAGTTAAATTTTCGTAGATTCTAATTAATTCTTTTTTTAATTCTCCGAAATTTTCATATCTATCTTTACTATCCTTATTGAGACATTTCATTACTATTTGATCTAGTTTTTTTGGTATTGCTGGATTTAAAATCTTTAAGTTTTTTGGGATTTCATATAGATGCTTTTGAGCATATTTAGAAAACCTTTCTTTTTGAGTTGTATATGAAACCTTGAAAGGTAAATCTCCAGTGAAGATTTGGTAGAACATGACTGCAAATGAATATATATCTCCCCTAGTGTCTACACTTCTTGGATCTACAAATTGCTCAGGTGGCATATACTCTGGTGTTCCAAAAATAATCCCTGAGAGGGTTAAAAATGCTTTTTGGTCATTTGTTCCAACTTCATTTTTCAATATGATATCCTTTTGTATATCAGAAGCTTTTATAAGCCCAAAATCCGTAACTTTAATACAAAACCCAAATTTAAATCTTGAATCTTTTTGAATCAATACATTTCCAGGTTTTATATCCCTATGGATTACTCCAAGTTTATTGTAAGCATATTCCATCCCATTGCAAAATTGAATTGCAAAGTCCAATACTTGAATAATATCAAGCTTTCCAATAAATTGATTTAAATCTCCATCATCTATGCATTCCAAAAATATCATGGGCTTTCCTTCGATTTTTCGAACAAAATTTGCAAAAACAATGTTAGAATGTCTTTCAAGCTCTGTCCACGTCTTTGCTTCTCTAATAAACCTTTGAACGGCATTTTCATCCCATAGATATTCATTTTGAAAGGTTTTAATTGCAAATTTCCGATTCCATTCATGGTCATATGCAATATATACAATACCCATGCCGCCTTTTTTTAAATTTACGATTTCGTAACGATTTAATATTTTGTGACCTATTTCCCATGGTTCGCCGATTTCTCCTCTATATATCTCTTCTATTAATTCAGGTTGTATTTTTTCAGTTTTTTTGAGCTTATCAAAAGATTTCATCTTATCAATCTTATCTTTCGTTTTTAAATTTGAAATATATATTAATCCACCCATATGGTTGCAGGTTCCCCTAAAACACCATCTACATAAAATTTTTTATCCATAAACTTTTCAACCACGTAGATACTTGTAAGGGTATGAGATGTGAGTTCAGCTGTTTTTATGGCCGAATTACCTGCAATCGCCATATATGGGATTATTTGATCACCCATATACTTATCCACGGCC
>VGTM01000107.1 GCA_016874685.1 Methanobacteriota archaeon | reverse complement strand
TCCACGTAAGGCCTTTTATCAAATTTAGCAATCTCATCCATTGTTATTATTACCTTTCCATCTTCTATTCTAACCTTGTGCTTATCTGGTTCCATATTCTGCTGAGGATAGTGAAGTTCTATCATACTGCGAATCTTATCTTCATCATTTTGAATAATCTCCTGAACCTTAATATCGTATTTAAGATTTTTACCTGCAAGCTCGTGATTAAAGTCAACTCTAACTCTTCCACCACTTACACTCTGGATTTTACCTGTGGTCCCTTCTGAAGTTATTTGCATGCCCACATGAGGTTTTAATCCCTGCTTACGGAATTCAGACATAGGTATCAGTTGTATCCGCTTGGGATCTCGCACTCCAAATCCTTCATCTGGAGAAATCTCCACTGTCTTCTCTTCTCCTTCTTCCATGCCTATAATGGCCTGTTCAAGTCCTACCAGAACATGCCCCCCACCAACAACGATTGGTATTGCACCATAAGCCTTATTCTCATTGAATATTTCTGCTTCCTCCGCTGCATCTTTATCAGTTGTATCAAAAACTTCTCCGGTATCCTGGGTTTTTCCAGTGTATTCTAATCTTATAAAATCGCCTTCTTTCACTGCCATATCTCTAGCCTCCTGTGTGGAATTCTATCTTTAAATTTATTTAATACGTCTTTATTTTTAAAGTTTAATACCCTGATAACTGATGGGTAATTTTCAATATATTTAGATATTGTATCCTTATTAATTCTTGCCTCCAGAGAAGATAAAACTCTCTGCTTGTAATGTTTACTAAATCCTCTTGAAATACATTTTTCAATATCTTGTATATTGTTAAATGGTCTCTTCTCTGTGAGTTCTCGAGCTGTATTATCATCAATAAGTGCAAGTGATTTCAAATCCTTTATTGAATATTCATTTACAGTATGAATCATGCCCTCTTCGTCCCTTACGTTGTGTAAAGGGGCCTTTCCCTTGCTGATCTCTCTTTTTAATATTTCAACAGTTTCATCAGGTAACATAGTCTTTGCAGACTCAAAATCACCCTCTAATACATATTCCCGGATTTTGGTACCACTTACTCCTTCAATGCGTTTTACGAATATAAATTTATCCTTAAAATCGAATCCAACTTTTTTAAGAGATTTTGAAAGAGACACGATGACATAATTGTCTTCGTATAACTTCCCTTTCCTCAAGACCTTGTTTGTTTCCATATCCACGATTTTGTAAGGTTTAGGGGCAACACCTTTCCCCTCTGATATCCTATTTAGTATCCTATCAAAATCTTCCATTGGCTTGTAGCCTCGGGGAATAGAATCAGTATCCATAGCCTTAAAAATCTTTGCAAGACAGAGCGAATATTGACCAGAACCCATAATACCCATAGGTGGTCCTTCAACCACGATATCTGCACCAACAGCGATTGCTGACTCTGCACGGGCATGGCGAGTCATGATGTAAGGTAATCCTCGGCCGCTTCGCTCTAATGGTCCTGGAACCACTGCAACGAATATACCATCTGGAACCTTCTCTTTTGCCCTGATCATGCAGTGTCTGTGCCCTAAATGTAACGGGGAATATTCTGTAAAGTCTGCAATTATCTTAGCATCTTTTTCGTGGCCGCCAAAAACTGGCATCTCATTTGAATCTTGATGTATGAGTCTTCGATCTCTTTTAAGAATACTCTTCATGTACTCCGCCTTTGATAGCATATTTACTTTTCTATATTTTTAGGATAAATTACTTTCACATACAAAAGATTTATCTTAAATTAAATTTTATTTAAAATGGGGGTTTAACTTTGAGAAAGATTTTTACAATTTTAATTTTGCTTTCAACGTTAACATTAGTACTATTTACTTGTGAATGTACAAACAATAAAAACCATTTTGAAAATAGCGAGATATCCTTTGATTATCCAATAGATTGGCAAACAGGAGAGATTTTCGACTTACCTGGGGTTATTATAGGTATATCTAAATCATCTGATGTGAATGTAAAAATAGCTAAAACTAAATTACCCCTAGGTTACACCTTAAAAAAGTTCTATAACGAAGGATTGAACAACAGAACCAAAAATCTTGCAAAATATTGTCTGCAGTCAATATTAGAGAAAAATATCACTGTTGACGGTGTACCAGCCTATGAAAGTATCTATAAAATAGGATGTAACAATACCCAGACGCGGCAACAGCTTTTAATCGTGATTTTTGAGAGAAATGGTTATATATACACCATATTCTGTACAGTAATCCCCCCAGAGAATTTTAACAACGAAAAAACGAATTTCGACATGATAATCAATAGTTTTCATGTGAAATAAGACTCCATTAGAATATAATATTTTCAGCCGATTAATCCAATTAATTAAATAAGAACCGTTAATGCCGCATAATTAGTATCAAAAATGATGATGAAACTTTATATGGAAATGTGCAACGATTTAATTTACTATATGGAAAGGAGTCATTTATGACAAAAATTTTTGAAGGTATTGTTATTAATAACCTCAACTTCCCAAATGAAGGATTAAAAGTGGAGATCTGGAATAATGTACCATTAGGAAGGGACAAACTACTTGGTAGTGTCATTACTGATGAATCTGGTAAATTTAAATTTCAGATAAACGATGCAAAATTGGAATCAATCCTGGATAAAGAAAAGCTTACCCTAAAGATTAAGCTCTTTAAAGACGATAATTTGATTTTTGAAGATGAAAGGAATGTAACTCTTAATACTCAAGAAATAGACCTTGATACTATCATATTTAATCCTGGAGAAGGGAATATTGGATTGGAAGGTCGTGTGGTGGATGAAAATGGCGACCCCATCGCAGGATTGGTTGTATTAGCCGAAGATGTAGATTATGGAAAGGTAGAACCTGGTGTTCTAAAATTATTTGAACCTAAAATCAAACCAATTTTCCCGAAAGACAAACTCTTTAAAGACAATCTAAAGTTGATTAAAAATAGATATAAGAACTTATTACCATCTTTAGATGATTACTTGGGTATTTCTGTAACTGATGACGATGGATATTACACTATTTTTTATTCTCCAATTAAATATCAGGAAATAGGAGATAAAGAACCTGATATTCAGGTGACAGTTAAAGATAAACTGGGAGTTTTCCAACTAGCTAAGACAGATGTACATCCCAATGTTGAAGATCCAGTGAAGTTAATTGATGAGATTATAATAAACCGTGAGAAGACAGAGGGTTGGTTTGTAACAATTAATAAAACCTCACCATCTCGATTTACAGAGGATAACAATTTTGAAATTCTAATAGATAACCAGATTGTGTTGGAAAAAATAGTTAACATTCTGGAGAAGGCAGAATCCTATATTTACTTAAGTCAATACGAATTTTACCCCAATCTCGTTACAAAATTCAATTCATCATCCTCTCAAGAAGATAAATATGAACCAGTGAATATTATGGTGGATAATCTCCTAAAAGCTCAAGATAAGGGAGTTGATGTGAGAATCATCCTAAATGAGAACGTGGTTGTTCCAGATAGTTTTGATGAAATAAATGATTTTTTCAAGAATAGCCAGGTTAATGTTAGAAGGTTTCCAGTAAAGGGACCCTATGCTATGCATGCAAAGGTGCTGGTGGTAGATGGAAAGGGAGCCTTTATCATTGGATCTCCGTTTAAACAAAGTTTCTGGGATACCAATAAACATCTGACAAATGACCCTCGACGTGGCTCTAATGATATGGGACCAGTGCATGATGTTTCTATCTATCTTCAGGGAGGTGCAGTTACCCACATAGAGAAATTTTTCATTCAACTGTGGAATTATCTTTCAGATAAAGATTTTGAAGGACATGACAAAATCAATCTAAAGGCTGAACCTCCTAAAAGCGGTAGTGAACCCATCCAGATTGTAAGATCCATTACCCCTAAATCAGTGCATAAAAAAGGAGAGTTAGGGGTGTTGGAAGCATATAGAAGGGCTATTACCAATGCCAAGGACTTTATTTATCTGGAAAATCAGTATTTTACCAATAGATTCATAATTGAAGCTTTAAAAAGTGCCATTGCCCATAATCCTGATCTACAGTTAATAATGGTAATAAATCAGGTTCCTGACGTGCCATCTTACCGAAGTTGGCAGCATCATGGCTTTCATAAGATGGGTATGGATCTGAAATCACTTTTTGATCATCCACAAATCGGAATTTTTACCTTATGGTCTGGTGGATATGAGAATGGAAAATCAAACCTACAGCACTGTTACGTTCACAGCAAAATTGCCATAATTGATGACAAATGGGCCACTATTGGCACAGCGAATCTGGATGGCTCTTCACTAAGCTGTGCAGAAGAATTTTTCGTCAATACAAAGCCAAAGGATTATCTTAACATGGAAATTAATGCTGTGCTTTTTGATCTGGATGATATAAAAACCTGTGCAGTTAATAAAATCCGACATTCCCTGTGGAGTGAACATTTGAACATGGATCTGACTAATATGTCAAGACCTAAGAATGGATGGCTGGATCTATGGAAAAAAGTGGCTTATGAGAATATTAGAGCATTAGAAGAAGAAAAAATCACATTATATGGTAATATTTTACCTTATAGTACTAAAAAGGATGTAAAAAAGGAAATTAGAGATCTTATTGAGCAATTTAGACGAATAAAAGATAGATTAAATCTATAAAAATTTTTCATGAATATAATTGAAGAAAAAATAATTGATAGAAAAAAAATAATATTCTCCTAAAAGTCTCCTGTATTATAAAAAAGGTGTGTAAATGGTTGATTTGTGTCTTAAAAACTGTAAAATCGTTCCAAGAAACATAGAATGTTCAATCGGAGTAGATAATGGAATAATCGTTTTCATAAAAAAGATTCCAACAAAAAGTGAAAAAACAATTGATGTTAAAGGAAATATAGTTCTACCCGGTTTAATTGATGCACACGTCCATTTAAGGGACCCGGGCCTCACTTACAAGGAAGATTTCCAAACTGGGACAATGGCAGCGGCCTGCGGTGGCTTTACCACTGTACTGGATATGCCAAATACTGTTCCTCCTACCACAACTTCAAAAGCTTTTAGCAGAAAACTTGAAATTGCAGGAAAAAAAAGTTTAGTTGACTTTGGTCTCCATGCGGGTGCTGATGATCTAAGTGAAATAAAAAAGCTATCTAAATTTAAACCGTCTTCATTTAAGATTTATATGGATCAGGTCAATGATGGGTTTTTAAAGGATGCTTTCGCAGAGATTTCAATGCTTGAAAAAAATCAATTGATCTCTTTACATGCTGAAGATAAAGAGATAGTAAAAAAATGCACAAAAAAATTAAAGGATGAAAAACTAACAGACCCTGAAATTTATCAAAAGGCCAGACCTCCAATTGCAGAAACTGTTGCAATATCAAAAGCCATCTCTATGGCAATGAATTTAGGCATACAAATCCATATATGTCATGTGAGCACAAAAGAATCTCTTAATATTATAAATAATGCTAAAAAAGATGGTTGTAGAGTTACATCTGAAGTAACACCTCACCATTTATTTTTAAGTTCAGATTATCTTAAAAAAATGGGAAATTTTGCAAAAACCAATCCACCACTTCGTGATAAAGAACATGAACTAGGAATAAATGATTTAGCGAATATTGATATTATAGGAACAGATCATGCGCCACATACAATACCAGAAAAAGAGCAAAACGTCTGGGATGCGCCTCCAGGGATTCCAAACCTTGAAACAACTCTACCTCTACTTTTAACCCAAGTAAATCAGAATACAATTAGTTTTGATGATATCAAAAGGCTTTTGTGTGAAAATCCATCGAAGATTTTCAGTCTCAATCAAAAAGGATTTATAAAAGAAGGAATGGATGCAGATTTTGTCGTGATAGATATGAAAAAAGAAAGTGTCATAAATCCTGAAAATTTCCGCTCAAAGGCAAAATATTCCCCATTTGAAGGTTGGAATGTCAAAGGAATGCCAATTATGACCATGGTAAGAGGAAATGTTGTTATGAAAGATGGGGAAGTATTTGAAAATAAGGGGAAGTTTGTTTATCATTGATATATTTTTAAAATTGGTATATGATTTATTTAAACTAAAGTTTGAATAATAATTCTAAAACTATGTAATAAAATCTAGATACTCAATTAAAAAAAAAGAATAAAATATGGTCGAAATCGACCAAAAAAACTTTTGATTTTATTTAAGGAAGAGTGCTTCGTTTGGACA
>VGTM01000106.1 GCA_016874685.1 Methanobacteriota archaeon | reverse complement strand
TGATCCACCACATGTAGGACAAGTATACAAGCCATCTCCACCACATATGACACAGGTTACATATCCTTTGCCATTACATTTTGTGCATGTTTTAGTAGTGGGATTTTTTTGGATTGTTAGGGTTATTCACTTGGCCACCCTCGTCCGAAGTATTTGTTTGGCTGCTATTTTCCATTACACTCATTATCGTGCTATTTGTATTTTGGACGCTTGTATATCCAACAACACCTATTGCTAAGAATATCAAAGCAACTATACCTAATAAAAGTTTATTTTTATTTTTCATATTCTTTAACCTCGAAAGATAAGTTGATTTTTCGTATATTATAAAATAAATATAGATATCGTTTTTTTTCTAACATTTATTTTTTGCGTTTTAAATTGAATAGAGTTAACAGAGCTTTGATTATTACGATTTTCCCCATTATTAACAGTTTTTTTAAATTATTAACAGTTTTTTTTATAGTGTTTGATCAGTTTAATCATAAAAAGTGTCATCAAAAAGGTTACAGTTAGCAAAATTTCCGCAAGTATTTATATACTCACAATCAACCTAGCTATGAAAATCTCAAATTTTCACACAAACAATGGGATTTCCAGGGTGTGAAAAATAATGTCAATGTTAGAACGCCTGAAAAAAATTTTTACCGGAGAAGACGAGGAAGCAAAGAAAAAAGTGAAAAAGGCAGAGCCAGAAACCCCTACCGTAACAGAAGAGAAGAAAGTAGGACAACCTAAAACCCCTAAAGAAGAGGCAGAAAAAACAAAAACTCCAAGCACTGAAGAAGAAAAAAAAGAAAAACCAAAACCTAAAAGGAGTGAAAGTATGACAATACTTGAAAGAGATGAGAATTTAATAAAACCTGAAGATATAGATGAAGATTTTGCACAACAAATTAAAGATGCAGGTGCAGAAACTTTAGAATTATGTTTCCAGTGCGGTACATGTACAGGATCATGTCCATCTGGAAGAAGAACTCCCTACAGAATAAGACAAATCGTAAGAAAGTCCCTCATGGGCCTTAAACAGGAAGTTATCTCAAGTGAAGAGCTTTGGATGTGTACAACCTGTTATGCATGCCAGGAGCGATGTCCAAGAAAAATTAAGATTGTGGACATAGTAAAACTTGCCAGGAATGAGGCAGCAAAAGCAGGTTTTATGGGACCAGTTCACAAAGCTGTAGGTTCATTCGTGATTAAAACAGGGCACGGAGTGCCAATAAACCCTGAGACACAGGAACTTCGAAAGAGAGTTGGATTAGGCGAACTTCCACCAACCACTCACCAGTTCCCAGGAGCATTGGAAGAAGTACAAAAAATAATGAAAGCTACAGGCTTTGGCGAATTAATAGGATACAACTGGGAGACCGGAGAACTAGAATAGAGGAGGAATGAAAATGGGATTCGCATTTTTCTTAGGATGTATAATGAACAACAGATACCCTGGTATTGAGAAAGCAACCAGAGTCTTTATGGACAAGCTTGGTATAGAACTTAAAGATATGGAAGGTGCATCCTGCTGTCCAGCACCAGGTGTTTTTGGATCATTTGACAGAACAACCTGGGCATCTGTAGCTGCCAGAAACATCACAATAGCCGAAGACATGGGCATGGATGTAATGACAGAATGTAATGGTTGTTTTGGTTCATTATTTGAAACTAATCACATGTTAAAAGAAGACGAAGAAATGAAAGAAAAGATAAATCAAGTACTTGCAGAGGCTGGAAGAGAATACAAGGGAAAAGTAAATGTAAGACACTTTGCAGAAATTCTCTACAATGATGTTGGTCTCGATAAACTGGCTGAAATGGTTACAAATCCTTTAAACTTAAATGTTGCAGTTCACTATGGTTGTCACTTCCTAAAACCAAGTGAAGAGATAGACATTGACAACCCTGAAAAACCAACAATTTTAGATGAACTGGTTGAAGTAACAGGCGCAAAATCTGTGCCATACAGAGACAAGATGATGTGCTGTGGTGCTGGTGGAGGAGTACGTTCCAGAGACCTTGAGGTAGCACTTGACTTCACCCGGGAGAAACTCATCAACATGAAAGAAGCAGGTGTAGATGCCGTTATCAATGTATGTCCATTCTGTCACCTACAGTTTGATGTTGGACAAACTGAAATTAAAGATAAATTCGGTGACGAATTTAATTTACCAGTATTCCACCTTGCTCAGCTTTTTGGTCTTGCAATGGGTTTATCAGCTGAAGAGCTAACTGCGGATATGCACTTAACAAGTACAGATCCAGCACTTAAAAAACTGGACGAAATAACTGGAGGAGAATGAATATTATTTCTCCTTTCACTTTTTTATTTTTTAAATCAATTTTTTATTTAATTAAATTCTAAACTTAGAGGTGTTTTTTTGTTTATTGCTAAACTTGTTGGAATTTTCACGTTTAAGGAATTACCTGAAGAATTTATTCCATTTGTTAGATTTAAAGCATCTCTGGATAAGAGAGAAATTCCAGAAAATGAGGAAATAGCAATTCTCAATATCAGCGGTACAGAAAGCTACCATATATTATTTATGGATTCCTACAAAAATATAGATGAAATTAAAGAGGAATTGAAAGAGGCTGATGCAAAAATAAATTATAATACACGAAAAATTCTGGAAGGACATTTATGAGTGATTTGCCGCTAGAACAGACATGGATGGTTCTTGTGGATCTCCTCACAGATCTTAAAAAAAGGGGAATGGATATACCTTCCAGCATAACCAATAACATCAGACTGGCCAGATCCACCATAAACTTCTATAGGAAGGATCCTACAAATCCTGAAATGATGAATGAACTAAAAAGAATAAATGATTTCCTAATTTCAGCACAAGATGCATTGATCAATCTTGCGGAAGATTTTGGTAAAGAATATGTGAATGATTGGACCGAGAAACTGATGAAGGCATCTAGAGGGGAGAGAGTATATGAAATTGAAGATAAAAAATCTAAATTTGTTGTTGGAGCTCCCCCTGGCTTTTCAATGGTAAGAGTCAATTTCAAAGAGCCCCTAGCAGAAGACAGGGTTCAGGAAATTGCAGAGGAATATAATGTTATCATAGAATTTGATGATGATAATGTGATTGCAGTCTATGGAGATGCTGAAAACATAAAGAGTAGTCTAAAAGAAATATCTTCATTTTTTAAAGAGCAGATTTAAATTAATATTTACTTCAGCAAATTTAAATTAAAAATTACTATAAATGTTTACATAAGCCAATAAATCATATTAGCCAATAAACAAAAATTATAAAACTTATATTTTATGGAATTATACACAAGAAGGGGAACTATCATGAAAATCTTGTCAGTTGGTGACTTACATGGTCAATGCGTTCAATTCTTGGATTATCTAAAAAAAAATCCTGTTGATCTGATAATCATAACAGGCGATATAACGCATTTTGGACCATTAGAGCTGGCTGAAGATATATTGAATGAGGTTTGTTTATTTGATGCTCCAGTTCTTGCAATACCTGGAAATTGTGACCCTGAAGGAATTCATGGTAAAATAGAAAACTCCCGAGCAATAAATCTCCATGGTAAGAGTACAAAAATAAAAAATATAGGTATTTGTGGATTTGGAGGCTCAAATCCTACTCCATTTAACACTCCACTAGAATTTGAAGAAATAGAGATATACCATGAACTTTCAAAGGCCATGGAGCAGATAAAGGATGATGAAGTGCAGATACTGATAACACATATGCCTCCATTTGGAACAAAAGCTGATATAGTTCCATCTGGAGATCATGTGGGAAGCAAGAGTCTTCGCGAGATAATAGAGAAATACCAGCCATCTTTAAATATATGTGGACATATACATGAATCTAGGGCCATAGACAAAATTGGGGATACCGTAGTAATAAATCCAGGTGAACTATCTGAAGGATTTGCCTGTCTAATAAATATAGATGAAAGTGATGATGACTTAAAAATAGATTCTAAGATCATAGATCTGAAATCATCCTCTAAAAATTCATCAAAGCGTTATAAATAATTGGATCTCTTTGGAAGATCTGTAATATCACTAATTTTGTGACCATTACTAAAGGTGGTAAATAAATGATAATGGTTGAAGGAGAGGTAAGTGGAAAGAAATATAGAGAACCCTTCTCAAAGGGGGTCCTGGCCAGGTCTCTAACGAGGGCAGAAATGGATCAGGACAAGGCTTATACCATAGCATCTCAAATAGAGGCAAATTTAAAGGAGGAAGGAATCAAGGTTATTAACCTTGACGACTTGGTAAAAATAGTTTGTGAGAGGCTTAAAATTGAAGATAAAAAAATTGCTGAGAAATATGTATTATGGAGACGTATCAGAAAGTGTAAAGAACCACTTATAATACTTATAGGGGGAGCATCAGGGGTAGGTACATCCTCCATTGCTTTTGAAGTTGCAAACCGGCTGGGAATCAGAAATATGATAAGTACAGATATGATTCGGGAGGTTATGCGCAAAATAGTATCAAAAGAACTTCTCCCCACAATTTACGAGTCAAGTTATACTGCTTACAGGTCATTGCGCATACCTCCCCCTCCTGAACTTGATGAAATACTCATTGGATTCCGTGACCATGTAGATACTGTAAGTATAGGTGTAGAGGCAGTAATTGAAAGAGCCCTCAAAGAAGGAATAAGCATAGTTGTGGAAGGAGTACACATAGTACCAGGCTATATACATGAAGATCTTGTGAGTAAAGAAAATGTGGCAATGTTCATTCTGACTCTGCCAGATGAAAATGTACATAGGGGAAGGTTCTATTCACGATGCAGACAACTATGGGCAAGAAGACCTCTTAAAAGATACATGAGCTACTTCTGGGCAATAAGAAGAACTCATAAATATTTCGAAAGTCAGGCAAGAAAGAATAATGTTCCAGTTATAGAAAACATAGATGTGGTAACCACAATCGATTCTATTATAAAATCTCTAACTACAACTTCTGGAGTTGAAAAAAATGCTAAAAAACCTGAAAGTTAAGGATATAATGACGAAGGAGGTTATAACAATCCATCCTCATGAAGATGTTGTTTTTGCGTTTGAAAAACTCATGAAACATAAAATAAGCTCTCTTCCAGTTGTTGTTGATGAGAAACTGGTGGGTATAGTAACAGCAACTGATCTTGGACATAACCTTATTCTTGACAAATATGAGATTGGTACAACCGTTGATAAGGCAATGGTAAAGGATGTGGCCCGCATAAGCTCTGAAGACGACATTTCTACTGCAATTGAGAAGATGAAGGAATATAGATCAGACAATGGAATAATAAACCAGCTTGTTGTTGTGGATAACAATAAAATTAAAGGAATAGTATCAGATGGAGATATTATAAGGGCGATAAAACTGTAAATATGCCAAAACATCGAAAAGATGTTAGAGTTAACATTCCGTAATTAAATAAATGAAATAATTAAATGAACGGAATCTTTTATAATAGATTTTATATTAATCTAATGTAAATTTGAACTGCTGCAACCACTTAAAATGTGATTATTTCTTCAAAAAAATAAAATGGGGTTTTTAACAGTTTTTAGCCCATTCAATCAACCTCTACTTAAACTTTTTCGCTCTTACCCTTGAACATGTGAAAAATGTGGCGATACATTAATGCAAGTTCGACTAATTTAATGTAACAGTGACTTGAACTCTTGGACTTATCCAAATTGACATTTGCATCAAATTTAAGGTGCAAAAGATTACAACAACAAGGAATGAGCGTTGAATTTTGAACTGATATTACATTTAAAAAAAGTGTATAATATTCCAAAATTTGCATCAAATTGATTATTATGAAATCAAAGAAAGTGAATCAGATAAAAAAGATATATAAAAAACTTTATATGTTCTATGGTCCCCAGGGCTGGTGGCCTTTGATGGATTGTAAGAATAAAGGTTCAAATCCTACAAAAAAAGGTTCTTTTATGGGATATCATCCAAATAACTATGATTTGCCTAAAACAAGAGAACAGGTCTATGAGGTCATCGTTGGCACAATCCTGACTCAGAACACTTCCTGGACTTCTGCAGAGAAGGCCCTGCTCAATCTAAATGAGTTAGGAGCTATAAAACCTGAGAAACTTTTAAAATTAGATGATGATACCCTCAAAAAAGCAATTAAACCTGCTGGATTCATGAATCAGAAGGCAGTTTATTTAAGGGAGATAAGCAGATTTTTCATAGATTTAAAGGGTAAATTTCCTAAAAGAGATGAGCTAATGGCAGTTAGAGGAGTTGGAAATGAAACTGCTGACTCCATTCTGCTTTATGCCTA
>VGTM01000105.1 GCA_016874685.1 Methanobacteriota archaeon | reverse complement strand
TTTTTAATCATTTCATCAAGTTCTTTCAGAGACGAATGTTCTTTAACCACACTAACACGTTTTTGACTCATATACTAACATATACTCATTGTAGTATAAAAAGTTATGCTCTTGACTATATATCTAAAATAACATCTTCAACATTCATATTCAGTTTTATGAGACTGGGATCAACCACATAGGTATGGAAGAGATCAGTAGTTAAAGTACGTATGTATTCACCAAAGTTAATCCTTTTAAGGTCATCAGATCTGTACAACCTTTCATGTATAAGTGCCATTGACTTGGCACGGTTTTGGCTTTCCTTGAAAATATCCAAAACTTCTTTATCTTGGATATACTGAGATTGAAGGCTAAGCAGACTTGATATAACCATAAGGTTGTTCTTAACCCGATGATGAATCTCCTTCATGAGCATTTCTTTCTCTTCAAGCGCCGCTTTCATCTCATTCTCGGCTTTTTTAAGCTCTGTAACATCACCAGAAACTACTAAAATGGCAATATCCCCATCCTCCCTCAATACAGTTGTATAGACTTGAGCCCAATGTTGTTTCCCATCTTTATCAACAAAATCTACCTCAGAAGGCTCTATTTGTTCTCCTTTTAACAATCGGGAAACATTTTCCAGGTGCATAGGTATATCCTCTTCAGATATCAAACCCAATTCAAGGAAATACATACCAACCAATTCTTCCCGGGATAAACCACTGATCTTTTCCACCGCAAGATTAGCATCCATGATTCTGCCATCAACCCCTAACAGCACGATATAATCCGGGCTTGTTTCAAAAATAGCTCTATATTTCTTTTTAGAATTCTCCAACGCCTTTTCAATCTTTTTACGGTCGGTAATGTTAAACCATGACCCAACAACCTTTATTGTTCCATCCTGATCTCTGGAGACTACTTTTTTCTCATCGTGCAGCCACATATAGCGTTCATCTTTGCCCTTGAAACGATACTCATCAACTGATCGTCCCTCTTCGAGCAGGCGAGAACTGGCCTCTGTCATTAACTTCTCTAGATCATCGGGATGGACACAGCTCCTCCAAAAGGTTATGTCCATGAGTTCGGCTGGTTCATAACCGAGATGTTCCTTAATGTTCTCACTTATATAGGTGATCGTGATTTCAGTGTCTCGCATCTCGAAACTAAAGATCACTGCTGGGTTGCTGGACATAAGATATTGCAGCCGTGCCTCTGATTGTTGCAGCATTTCTTCAGCATTTTTACGTTTTGTAATGTCACGGTTAAGAAACACACCCCCTATTATATGTCTTTTATTATTCAATAGAGGATTGCCAAGAGTTTCTAACCAAACATAATGTCCGTCAGCATGTTTGAGACGATAATTTGCTTTACCCGGTGAAAAATCAGCGAGATGTTCTTGAAAAGATGTTTTAACTATTTCCAGATCGTCTGGATGCATAAAATCAAAGATTGGTTTGTCTAACATATATTCCGGGTCATATCCCAAAACATTTTTAACTGATGGACTAACATAGGTGATAACAGCCTCAAGGTCACATATACTGATTATATCCAACATATTATCTGTGACTAAACGAAATCTCTTTTCAGTTTCTTTTAACGTCTTTTCTCTCTCTTTTAACCTATTTTCTGATTTTTCTAACTTTGAAACACGTTGACGTAGCTTAGACAATTCATTTAAAAGTGTATTCTTGGAGTTGCTTTGATTTACCATCAATATCACCGGAGATATATTTAGATTTAGTTGATTACATCATAAACTATGCCACATTATGTACATTTTGCCATAATTTTCGATATAAAGTTATTATTTCTGCTTGTTAACACTACAACATGGTTGTATGTATTTTTCAAAATATAAATTTTCTCTTTAATCTTTAAATCAGAAGATACAAATTTAGATAAGTGTCCCCAAAAAAAATGTTGTAATTATATTAAAACGACCCAAGCTTTTATTGAATTGCCTTGATATATAATAAAATTGTATTTAAAAAGATATATATAAGCTATCCCGGGAATAAGTCTAATATGAACATTTTTATCCAATAATGTCGTATATAGGGTTATTAAGGGACTATATGGGTTTATAAGTATTTTTAAATTGGAAACTTATGTTAGTTTTTCGAGAATGGATATTTCAATGCCAAAAGTCCCCCATATTAGAATTAGCTAAAAAAAATTGAAATCAAAAGAAGTCTTTATTTTGATGTGCCTGTTTTTATCAGAACAAAAACCGAATTCCGGAAGATAATTCAAAACAATTCTTAAAAAAAAGAGGATACAGTGAACTTTATGTTACATTTCTATACCCCTTCTGAAAAGTCCATTAAGGAAATAGATAATAAAAGATAGATCAGAGAAGTTCTCTATTTCCAAAAGAAATTTATCTATTTTGTCCAATGGTTATGGGAGAACCAAATTATCGACGGATTTTTTTTGAGAAAAAATTAGATATATCTGCAACTACAAGAAACTGGAAAACTGTAGGGAAGTTATTTGATACTGGAAAATACCTACCCAGATAAGAAACTCCTACCAGGAACTCATATATCTATTCTAATTCAGCCAATTATTAGTCCTAAAATAAATCCAAAAATTCCAAAGAAGATGAAAGCAAGGATAGCCGAATCAGTAGCTGGTGGAACTAAAAATGAATTGTTTATCAAACCCCAAACAAAAAAGACCAGTCCTCCAAGCACTCCAATTAATAATCCTGAAAATATTGCATATCCCAATTTGCCCAGCTTCAAATTATACACCCTCAATTTCTAGACAGCTATTTAATCATCTACTTTACCCACAGCTGCTGCATAGATCACGAACTCTTCCACCCCATCAAGACGCAGGAGTTCATCAAAATATTCCTGGTTATAGGCGCCTATGGTACATGTCCCTGCTCCAATGGCTTCACAGGCCAGATACATGTTCTGGCCCACATGACCTGCATCCATTGCTATCACTTTATGTGAATCCAGTCCATATCGCCATTCCATACGGTAGGGTATGGCCGTCCAGATAAATGTAACAGAGGACTGTCCAGCAAATGTTTGGTCAAATGTGGCTTTAATCATCTTCTCCTGGAGATTATCCTCACTAAATTCAGATAGAAGTTCGTGGGTTAAGGGGAGGTAGCGATATACTCCTTCTTCAAGCCCGGAAACATTGAAAACTGCAAGATATGTTTCCAGAGCATGGCGGCATCCTGCAGATGGAACAGTGCGGAAGGCATAGTCACCAGCATAGAAACGCACACCCTGGGTGGCCCATAAAAGAAAAGAGAGTTCAAGGAGTGTGACTGGATCTGAACGGTAGCTTCGTCTGCTTTTACGATTTCCTATAGCCTTAGAAAGAGAAATATCAAATAATTCTTCCCAATCTGCAGTTATGAGTTCGATGCGTTTAGAATCGCCGGAGTATGGTTTCTCTATTGGAGGTGCTTTCACTCCTCTACTCTGGTCGGTCTTGGAAAAATCGATGGTCTTGCGGATACTGTCTTTTAGAAAGTAACGGTACCGTTTCATTTCTTCATCCATTTTTATCAGCTCGTACCCTATTTATATTATAAAAACTAATTCTGTCATCAACAACAAGGCTCAAATCAAAAGATATAATTTATAAAAAAAAGCTTACGTAAACTAAAAGTCCCACAGCAAACATAAAAACCAATATTATGGCAATAATCTTCCTTTCTTCATCGTTCATCTTTTTTACCTTCTTTTTCAATTATTTATTGGTTATACCTACTTAATATAATTTATACAAAACCAATATTTTTCGTTTTTAATTATTATGAAATATCTAAAAATACCGTAAAGAAATATTTGTCAATATTTACAAATAGTAATTTCGCAATTTCCATGGGATCTCAAAAATTGATAAAAATAAAGAAAACCCCCTCATACCCAGGAGGCTATATATTGATATAAGAGGTTTTGTAATCTCATTTGATTTTAAGCACCGGCCCCACCAGCTAAAGAGTTGGTGTTAACATCCATGATTAAAGGTTTGGGAAGTTCTATGCCAATTGTCTCCTTTATGACTTCTTCCACAGTTTCCACATATATGAATTCCATCTCATCTTTAACATCATCTGGAACCTCATCCAGGTCCTTTTCATTATCTTTAGGTAGGATAACCCTTTTTATTCCTGCACGATGTGCAGCCAGTATCTTCTCTTTTATACCTCCTACTGGTAATAGGGCACCTCTAAGGGATATTTCACCTGTCATGGCCAGTTTAGGATCTACTTCATGTCCAGTTACAAGAGATGCAATTGTGGTTAGGATTGCTACTCCTGCAGATGGTCCATCTTTGGGTATGGCTCCTGCGGGCACATGTATATGTAAATCTTTCCTGTCAAATTCCGCATCCTTTAGATTAAATGCTAGGCGTGAACGGATGAGACTCTGGGAAATCTTAGCTGATTCCTTCATTACATCACCTAATTGTCCTGTGAGCATCAATTTTCCCTTACCCGGCATGAAAGCCCCTTCAATGAACAATATATCTCCACCTACAGGTGTCCAGGCTAAACCTGTCACCACTCCGGGAGGATTATATTTACCGGCTTGATGAATCTGGGTGATTTCATGACCCAAAATGTCGTATAACATGTCCTCATGAACGATATAAGGTAAATCGACTTTTTTCAACACAATTTTTTCGGATGCAACTCTGGCAACAGTGGCTAGTTGACGTTTCAGGCCTCTTACTCCTGCTTCTCTTGTATACTTTTCGATGATGGTTTGCAGTGCTTCATCATCTATTTGTAGCTGGCTTTCATCTAAGCCATTATCTTCAAGTACAGTTGCAATAAGATGATTTTTGGCGATATGGAATTTTTCATGGCTTGTATAGCTTCCAATTAGAATAATTTCCATACGATCTCTAAGTGGCCCTGGGATACCTCGAAGTGAGTTGGCTGTGGCAATGAAAAACACATCAGAGAGATCATAGGGAACTTCAAGGTAGTGATCTGAGAAGGTATGGTTCTGTTCAGGGTCAAGTACCTCTAGGAGGGCACTGGCAGGGTCTCCACTGTAGGATGCCATTAATTTATCCACCTCATCAAGGATGAATACCGGGTTACGAGTTCCGGCACGTTTCATTCCCTGAATTATACGGCCAGGTAAAGCACCAACATAGGTTCTTCTATGGCCTCTGATTTCTGCTTCATCTTTTACACCGCCAAGACTGATTCTGACATATTTCCGCTCTAATGTTTCTGCAATACTTTTTCCTAGACTTGTTTTACCAGTTCCTGGAGGTCCGACTAATAATAGTATGGATCCCTGCTTATTCTGTTTTAGTTTCAGGACTGTGAGGTGCTGAATAATACGATCCTTGACCTTGCTAAGACCATAATGTTGTTCATCCAGCAATTTCCTGGAAGCTTCTATATCAATATCTTTAACTTCGCTTTCACCCCAAGGTAAGTTAACCAGCAGGTCCAGATAATTTCGGATAACATGCTCCTCTGAGGAGTGAGGGCCCTGTCTTTCAAGTTTCCGGGCTTCATCCAGTGCAACCTTCTTCACATCAGCAGGCATATCTGATGCCTTAATCAATTCTCTGTAATCTTTCTTCCCAGAGTTCCCTTCTGATTCGTCTAGCTCTTCCTGTATGGCTTTTAGCTGCTCTTTTAGCATGGTTTCTCGGTGTTTTTTGTTCATTTCTTCATTTAGTTTGGCAGCCATTTCCATCTGGAACTTTATTGTCTCCTTCTGTTCAATTAGAATGTCGAGGAATTTCAAGCTTTTCTCCCGCAGTGATCTTATTTCCAGAAAAGCCTGTCTCTCCTCAGTTGATAGTCTCATGTAGGGAAATACATAGGCAATAACCTTACCTATACTATCTAATTTATTTATCCGTTCAAAATATACTTTTGAGCCTTTAAAGTTTTCACTTATCTCAGAGACCAGGAATTTGATATGTTTCATTATATCCTGCTGGTCCTCTTTATCTAAATCCATGATATCTGGGATGAACTTATACGTTGCTCTGTAGTTTGCACCGTCCCCAATTAGTTCTTCTATTTCAACTCTTTCTATAATTTGTACCTTTATTTGATAGAAATCTCTCATTTCTTTGAGATTTTCAATTTTAATTAATGTCCCTATTTTGTAGAAATCAGACTTTAAGTAACCTCCCCTGGGATCTGAATCCTTACTTGCTAATGAAATAGCATAGAAATTGTCTTTTTTAACACGGTTATAGATTTCACTTCCAGTTTCTTTACCAATTTTAAAGTTCATTTTAGTTTCATGTAATAGGACTGTATCCGGTATAACTATTACTGATAATTCTTCTTTAACGTTCATTTCTCTCATATATATCACTCAAAGGAAATTTTTTTTAT
>VGTM01000104.1 GCA_016874685.1 Methanobacteriota archaeon | reverse complement strand
AAGACTTGAAAAAATGTGAAAAAGAACTTGAAAAACCTGATGCAAGAAGATCGCTCAAAGCCCTATATGAAATATCCAGACACATACACTCTCACACCGTCTCAGTACCTGATGTTAAAACCATGGCACAAATAGAAAAAGCTCTCGATAAAGCAGGAATACTAATGGGTATTAATATGCATGAAGAAGAAATATGGAGAATTGTTGAAAAGGATGAGGGGGGATAATTCTTTTTTTTATTAGTAGAGGTTGTCTCACGATTAACTTTTTTTGATTAACTTTTTTTCTAAATTTCATTTATAAGGGTTAAATTTATATTCTAGTTCTTTTATATTTCTATTCAGTGATTTGTAGTTTTTTGGTGATGTATTTTATGGCTTTGAAGGAAGATCGTATTGGTCAGACTTGGTTGGTGCCTAAGCGTCTTACAGATTTTATTCCAGAGAAACATATTTGTTATTTTATAGCCAATCTGGTGGAAGGGTTGGATTTTAAAAAAATAGACCAAAGATATCGGCACACACCTGGTGAAGCAGCGTACTCACGTCGAATGTTATTACGAGTTGTTATTATGGCTTCAGTTGATGGTATATTTTCATCTCGGCGGATTGCGAGGCTTACCGAAGAAAATTTGGTTTATATGTATCTTTCAGGGATGGATAAGCCTGATTTTCGCACAATTAATCGGTTTAGAATTGAATGCAGCGAACAAATCGAAGAAGCGTTTAAAATGACGGTGAAGATTGCTAAAAAATGGAAACTAGTTCAATTAAATCATATAGCTATAGATGGTACTAAAATCAAAGCTAACGCTTCTCCCGCTAATTTAATTAACCAGGAAGAAATAGAGACCATTCGTGAAATATAACAGAATGGAATCGAAACCGACGAGGAAGAAGATAAGATTCACGGTGATAAAAGAGGTGATGAAGTTCCGGAAGAACTTATCAGCCGTAAAAAGGTACTTGAAATAATCCAAAATGAACGGGAAGAAAATAAAGATACTGCTAATGGAAATAAACTGCGCCGATCATCTGTTAAGCTCGTGGAACAAGCTATTGCCGGTCCAAAACGAAAAAATCATGTTTTGGAAAAACTGGATCATGCTAAAAGAGAGTTGGAAAAGACACAACAAAAAAAAAACGGTTAGCTTAACCGACCCTGAATCCCGGTGGATGAAGAATAAAAAGAACCGATGAGTTTTCATACAATTTACAAATCGCAGTGGATCATGATTCGGGAATAATACTCGCCAGCAATATAACCCAGGATCCCACTGATCATTATCAACTAATACCTCAAATAGAACAAATAAAAGAAACATTAGGGCCTTTACTTGATGATACGAAACTTAGCGCTGATAATGGATACTTTACAGAAGACAACCTGAAATATCTGGCAGAAAATAATTTAGATGGTTATATATCTAACAGGAAACAGGCAACTGAAGTTAAAAAAGGGTTAAAAAAGGATAAACCTTCTTCTAAACATAATTTCCTATACGATTATGATGGGAACTTTTATATTTGCTAAATAATAAAATATTACCTTACCAGAAGACTTATAAATATAATGAGGTTTCTAGGCGCCAATATTATTCTAGTGATTGTTTAAAATGTCCTAATCAAGAAAAATGCGCTGGTAAAAATCGGGTAAGAATCATAACAGATTATGGTGGTGTTTTAGCTAAAAGGATGGCTTTGAAGATGGAGACATCCGAAGGCAAATATGAGTTCGCTAAACGAAAACAAACCGTGGAATGGCCGTTTGGAAATATAAAAGAGAATCTAAAGTACACAGAGTTCCTAACACGCGGCATAACACAAACAAAAACCGAAAAAAACCTGTTAAGTATTTCCCACAACATAAAAAGACTCTACAATATTCAAAATCAAGACAAAATAAATATAATAAACCTAAACACCTAAAAAAAACCAGAATCTAAAAAAAAAATAAAACCAAATTCATGAGTCAACCTCTAGTAAAATAAAAGAAAAAAAATAAAAAAAAATTAAATTTAAAATTTATTTTAATTTAGAAAAGTTCTTGGAGTTTTATTTGGTATGCACCAAGATTTCCGCCAAAGTTACCTGCGCTGATTCTTAAGACACCCGGAACCTGCACTGCGGCTTCTATTCCTGCTTTCATAGCTGCTTTGACTGCTTCTTCATCTAAACCATCAATTACGATCTCATAAACCCCGTTGACGTCTGCAGGGATTTGTGAGTCCTCCACTTCGTCTTTGAGGGTTACACACATTTTCTCGTTGGTGGAAGCGCCTAAGAACTTGTACTTATTAGACCCCACTTTGGAACCGGAAGCTACTATTCCACCCGGGAATGGTGTAATGGT
Organism: Methanobacteriota archaeon; assembly: GCA_016874685.1. Classification (GTDB taxonomy): domain Archaea; phylum Methanobacteriota; class Methanobacteria; order Methanobacteriales; family Methanobacteriaceae; genus VGTM01. The sequence goes on along the minus strand of VGTM01000104.1, from coordinate 4,007 downwards.
TCCATGTACGGCTTTAATAGCATCAACAGCAGCTTCTGCAGCTAAAAGACCTGCAGCTGGGTTTTCGGCCATTATGAATAAATTCCCTCCTGCAACTCCTGATCTTATTCCTAATTCACCTTCAATTAAAAAATCGCCAGACATTAGGGGAATAGAGAAAACAGTCCTACCAGCTATGTCCAGTTGTTTTTCATAACCGTCACCAAAAAATTTGAGCTTTTTACCTGTTGTTAATTTTTCATCAGCATCTTCCATCCAATCAAAGACTGCAGTTGTTGCAGCTGTAAGTATACACATCCCTACACGCTCTAATAACTCGTGATCCAGTTTCTTTTTGTCCATGTTGCAGATCATGATCACATATCCCGGTCTTCCATCAGGAGTCTCCTCTGGAGGAACGTAACAGTCTATTCCTGCCTCTGCAGGGCAACCAATAACTGATGTTCCGTACCCTGTGGCCTCAGTGGCTGCTATTTTGGCCAGTTTTTTGGTTGCTGCGGTTACCAGTACTCTTGATACCTGTATACCGAATGCTTCTGCAAAAGTATCTTCAATTTCTACTCCGTTTATTTCCATGATAATCACCGTTTCATGGTAGTTAAGAGGAATTTATAAGTTTTTCTATTGTGATTTTGATTAAATTTAATGCACCTTTAAAGCGGGAATTCTATTTGATACATACAAATATTACCTAAATGATTTAAAAACTGGAGATATTGGATTTTTTTTGTAATAAGGGAATTACTTTAGAAATAAACTGTAAAAGAACATAAATATGATGATAAGATAAAATAATGTCATAAAGAACTATTGATAGTTAAATAAGGAGTTATATGGATTTAAGCATTTTTTTTAAAGTTTATTGTACAAAATAAACAAATCTATCATATACTTATTATTTATTGTAAAAATACACTTGGATTTTTCCATGAATCATTTAAGTTAACAGAAAGACGAGGAAATATTATTATGTTCCTTTACAAAAGTTTCATGAAGTCTATGATGATTTTAATGCAGATAGAAATTTAAAATTGTCCGAAGTAAGCTCAGTTTTCTCTAAAGGCTTTCTTTTTATTAAATCTTTTCTTATAGCAAGCATTAATTCTCCAGAAATTTTCATCCTTTTTCAGAAATTTTCATCCTTTTTTCTTGTTTGGATCTAATGTCCTCATTCACGTTAAAAGCATCTAAAAAAGCATTTAACTTGTAAATAACTTCATCAGGACAATATAACCAACATAAATTAGCCTGATCTAAAAATTCTGTAATTTTTTCTTCTTCAATAGGACTTTTAAAACCCTGCAAATTTCTAATTAGCGCATGATATCTATCTTCTTTTCTTTTATATTCTTCGAAACGTCTTTTACTCTTTTCATTAAAATAATAGGAGAAAGCTGCGACGAGAATTGCAATTATTGACGGTATAAAGATACCCACTATGGCTATTAATAAACTATTATCCATTCAATTCCCTCCTTTATCTTTTTTAATCTATTTCCATCAAATAACATTATTAATATTTTTTTGTATATTATTTTTTGTATATTATTTGATATTTTGTTAAAAATTTCATCATTTCTTTGTACATTGTTGTAAATATGACGCCGGATATCTGCGCATGAAGATCTTTTGATTAATTTTAAAATTTTTTAGAAAACTCTTCCACACCGCCTGCCCAAAGTAAAGCAACAATGATAATCCTATTACCAAAGTCATCCAGAATGATATCAGTCTTTCCAAAATAGTAGCTGCTATTTTGGCCAGTTTTTTGGTTGCTGCGGTTACCAGTACCCTTGATACCTGTATACCGAATGCTTCTGAAAAGTATCTTCTATTTCTACTCCGTTTATTTCCATGATAATCACCATTTGATGGTAGTTGAGGCCAAATTACAAATTTTTCCATTTAAATTTTATTAGATGTAAAGGATTAGTCACAGCTTGAATACTTGATTAAAAAGCAAATATTGGACATCTGGATTGTAATTTAGAAAAAAAGATAATTTAAAATTTAAATTGCTGTATATACCTTAAATTACACTGCCTAGATAAAACTCTAATATTATCTGAAGCTTTATTTCATTTCCATTTCTGTAAATGTAACCTTAAATTTAGTTCCATCAGTCCTATCCATCTCAATCTTACCATTAATTTGTTGGGTTAAACTATTAACAAGACGTAATCCCAGCGAATCGGTATTTTTAAAGTCAAGATCGTCTGGGAAGCCTACACCATTATCCTTTACAATTAATGTAAATTCATCGTCATGAGAATGGAAATCAATGCTGATCTCACCTGACCTGCCCTCTGGAAACGCGTGTTTCATGGAGTTAGATAGCAGTTCATTTAAAATCAGACCCAGTGGGATGGCAGTATTGATGTCCACCATCACATCCTCAACGTTTATGTTCAATTTTATAATGCCCGGATCAGTCACGTAGGTATGGAACAGGTCTGTGGCCAGGATTCTTATATAATCACCAAAATCAATACGTTTAAGATCGGTCGATTGGTATAGTCGTTCGTGTATGAGGGCCATGGACTTAGCACGACTCTGACTTTCTTTGAAGATGCCCAAGGCTTCTTTATCCTTTATGTAACGGGATTGTAGGTTTAATAAGCTGGATATTACCATCAAATTGTTTTTAACTCTGTGATGAATCTCCTTGACCAGCAATTCTTTTTCATCCAACAATATTTTTAATCTTTTTTCAGCCTCTTTACGTTCATTAATTTCGTCTTCAAGCTTTTTGTTGGTTTTTATAAGTTCTTCTGTTTGTTTTTCAACCATTTCCTCTAAGTTGTTTCTATAATTTCTAACTTCATGCTCTGCTGCCTTGCGTTTAATATCAATATTATTGAATGATCGGGCATTCAACCATATAATCACTGCAAAAAGTAAAACTGTGGATAATATTGTTATAGACACTCCAAATCCCACACCATATAAACCTGCCCTTTCTCCAAATGTTCTAAGCCATCCAAAAATTATTGGAATTAAGATTACTGGTGGTAAAAGTCTACGAGCCATATAACCACCAAAATTATTGTTGGTTATCTCTGCCATGGGGCCATGGTATGGACGCGAACATAGAATACCTATAGAAACTAACAGGAACGTTACAGTAGAATAAAATGTCATTCCAGTATAATTTGGGATTTTATATAAGGTCGAAACACCGTAAATATATCCCAAGAAGGCTAATAATGAAATAAAGCATACTATGATTGCAAAAATCTGAGAAAATTTATCGGCTTCTTTTCTTCCCCTTTCCAGAAATATTAACGATATTCCAATCAAAAATACATTTAGTGAAGCTGTGAAAGCCATTCTATTGGGAGATACTGTATCTACAGCTCCCCACGGCTCTTTAAAGAGTATCTGATCTATGCCCAAATTTATATTAAAAATATATTCAGTGATTGTTAGAAATCCCAACACCACCACTATTAATGCACATATTTTTACGATAAAATATTCGAGTTGGCTTTTCTTTTCCTTCTGCAAAAACCATAAAGAAATACCAATAAGAATAAAAGCAATCCCTACATTGGATTTAACCGTTGGAAAAACAATGTTAGGAGTTTTCAATATAGTTATGTTGAAAGCCCATCCAATTAAAATAAGGATTCCAATAACAATAACTGAGAGGCTAGTAATTTTTGAAAAGAGCATAAACCTATTCAGTAAGGTTAAATCAAAATCAGAAGTGTTCAATCCCCATACCCCTCTCAGATTCTATATCTCCCCTTTTTTCAGAAGTATCCTTCAACTTAGCCATTATTTTCATCTCTTTCAATAAAGATCATAGTATCTTCATCAGTATCTACTAAATTTAATTAACTCCCGCTTTTTGTCTTTTTATATAAATAATTGATAATATAGTAATAGACGAAACATTTAATAATAATTAGGGTTATATTATTAGTTATGGCTAACGTGAAAAGGAAGGAAATAGTGGAACATATTGGTTTAGTTGGGGTTAAAAAGGAGATTAAGAAGAGGAA
>VGTM01000103.1 GCA_016874685.1 Methanobacteriota archaeon | reverse complement strand
TGGAATTATTATAGATTCTTCAAGAAATTCAAACATGTCTTTAATGTATTGATTTTCAATATTAGACTTCCAAAATTCACAGAAATAATATTGTAAAATAAATTTTGTTTTTTTACTTTCTGCATCCTGTATTGTGTTCAATAAAGTTTCACTGAATTCATGAACTTCCTTGTTGATGTCTATTTCATTGAATATGTGTAAACCACCTATATTTATGGATTCGAGAGATGTTTTTTCACCGGGATGCCAAAGTTCCAGATTATAATTTTCAAAAATGCTCTTATAAAGTGTTGAAATTAATTTTTGAGTCGGTTTTATCCCAGGGTAAAGTCTTGTGAAAAAACAAACGTTGAATCTTAAATGTTTTTTATTATGGACAAAATTTCTTCCATTGGTTAATTCAAAAACAGTCTCTTTGTCTTCTTGGTATTTGTATTTGTCAACAGGTCTTTGATCGAACGTGTAAAGAGAATTTGGATATATTATTTCATCAAATTTTCGCTTATGCTCATCAAGCTGTTCTTTTTCTCTAATATAATAATCATAGAAATCTGGGAACTCCATTGGAGTTCTAAAGATGTATACTCTGATAATTTTTCCATCTTCTCTACCTATTCTTATATTACCAGTGTGTGAAATATCATTATCTTTAATCATTTCATCTAAATCTTCTTTTTCAATGGGCAATTGAACTGGAAGCTTAAAAGATTCAAGTTCAATTTCAAATAGAATATTTCCAAGGGATTCCCAGTTCACATCTTCAGGCTCTATTGCCCAAAATTCTGCATGTCCTTTACTCCATTTCTTACTATGCTCAAAGGCAGAAAAAGTTGTTTTTCCATTTTCTTTTTTTATAATAGTGGCTCTTAGAACATTTTTGGGATGTAATATTAATCTTACTGGGTAAATTTGGTCTTTCATTTCGGCCAATGAAGGATCTTTTTTACAATGGACAAGGACCATAATGTCTCTTAATAAAAGTAAACCAACAATTAGCCTATACTTCTCTTTAGAACGTGGATACAATGATTCTCTAAAAGTATTAAGTAAATCTTCAACAACATTATTGTCTATTCCGGGGTAATCATCTCTGATTTTGGAGATCCATTTTTTTACTGATGGATTTTTAGGCGAAACCTCGCTAAATAATAATTTCTTTCCCATAGTTTTAGATTCTAGATCTCTTATCACTTCTCTAATTTGTGGATCAGATTCGATATTATAAACATTTAATTCATCTTTGTTTTCATCATCAGGTTTTAAAGCTGATTTTTCCCAAAAAAAGATTTCTTTGGAGTTGTTTCCACCTCTTTTCATTTTGTTAAATCCCCTAATTTATTTCACCCTTTTTATACTATGGTGGCAATTTGTTCCTACAGGAATGCAAAAAGCGGTTTCATCACCAGGTTTTGGCCAATATCTAGCTCTATGCCCTTCATAAATTTTTTTGACCTTATAAATTTGATTTTCATGTGTTAAACATTCAGCTCTGGGTTTCCAAGCAGGTGCAGCTCTATATACTTGACAGAATTCTTCTCCTTCTTCAAGAAGTCTACGAGCAAAGCCTCTTACATACCATGTGTTAAATTCGGTGTATGCTAAGAATTCCGCTGCTTTAATTGGGTTTATCTTTCTGGTATGAATTTTATTACCACGGGGATAAGTTTCTGATGTTTTCCAATATTTTGGGTCATAAAGGGCCAGAGCAAGTGTTTTTTCGTTGCCTTCTTTTATTGCTTTTTCCATTTCGTTCGGAAACACTTTGAGACCTATAGAAGAAAGTCTGCTGCTCCGATATGGATTACCAGATTTTTCTTCATCTTGAAACTCTTCGAGCATCCATTTTCGTGTTATTTCATCAAGTTCTTCGAAATTATACATTAATTTCACTTCCTTGATATAATTGTAATTTTAATTATTACTTATATTTTGCTCGAACTAGTTTATATAAGATTTATAATTGATTCTGTCAGTTTCTTTTAAAAATAAAATAATTTATAGTTAACCTCTCCCCAAATCATTATGCGCCCTTGCTAGATGTCCAGCTGCAAGTGCACCCAGCAGTGAAAGCTCCCCTGCTAGCACAGTCGCTGCAACGATTTCTGCAAACTTTCTAACCTTTCCAGTTCCATAAACTCCCATAATCTCAAGACATTCCCTGGCAGTCTCAAGTCTGGTGCCCCCTCCAATTGTTGCAACTGGAACATCTGGAAGGGTGACTGAGAAGTACAGATCTCCATTTTTATCTTCCGCAGTGGTTATACCAAGACTCCCTTCTACAATATGGGCTTCATCCTGACCTGTAGCCAGGAAAATTGCACCGATCATATTTGCATAATGTGCATTAAATCCCATACTCCCTGAAATTGCGGATCCAATCATATTTTTAGCTAAATTGACTTCTTCAATTGCTTCGGGTGTGGTTTTAAGTATATCTTTTATAACTTTTCGTGGAATCACGATCTCTGCAACTAAGGTTTTCCCTCTTCCTTCTATAAGATTTAAGGCAGCTGGTTTCTTGTCCACACAAACATTTCCACTTAAGGCAATAACATGGGCTCCAGTCTCATGTTTAAGAAGGTTTAAAGCAGCTTCAGTGGCTATGGTGACCATATTCATCCCCATACTGTCTCCGGTGGTGAATACAAACCTAGGATAGAGGTATCGTCCCACCACCAGTATAGGTTCTATCTTTAGGAGTCTTCCATGACTTGTGGTTACCTCAGCAGCTTTTTTAAGTTTACTGAAATTTTCTTCAATCCATTTTTTAATCTCAAAAGCCTCATTAACAGATTCAGCTTTAATAGCAGGTGCTCTTGTCATTTTATCATCTATTATTTTAACTGTTACACCACCTGATTGGGATATAACAGCAGATCCCCTGTTTACCGAAGCAACAAGTGCACCTTCTGATGTTGCTAGGGGCATATAGAAATCACCTTGTGCATGATCACCATTGATTTTTATGGGACCAGCAACACCAACAGGTATCTGTATAGCACCTATAGGATTTTCAATGTTCCTTTTCACTGCATCATTCATATTAAGAGAATAATTGGAGATATGCTCTATTTTCGTGTTTGATATCCCTTCAATAAATTTACGTCTGATCTCGACGGCTTCGTTGGTATTAATAGCGTATTTTTCGATTTCATGGAGCTTTATATCACCTTTTATTACCTTATCAATAATTTCTTCTTTTTTTAACATATTTCTCACATGAACTTTCATTTATTTGGTAAATTTTCTCGTTTTGCAAATAATAGTTAAAAAGATTTATTAATAAGTTCAACAATCTCAGATGGGCTGTTTGCCACATCTACACCAGCTTCTTTGAAAGCATTTATTTTACTTTCTGCTGTCCCTGTTTCTCCTTCAATTATAGCTCCTGCATGTCCCATTCGCTTTCCTGGAGGAGCTGTGGTTCCAGCAATGTAGGCTACAACAGGTTTTGAAATGTTGTTTTCAATAAATTCTGCTACTCTCTCTTCAGCGTTTCCTCCAATTTCTCCAATTAATACCGCCGCGTCAGTATCATCATCCTCTTCAAACATGCTAAGTACATCCGAGAAGTCCAGTCCAACAATAGGATCTCCTCCAATCCCTAAACATGTACTTTGGCCCATTCCCGCGCGGGTTATCTGGTAAGCCACTTCATAGGTTAATGTACCGCTTCTTGAGACTATTCCAATGTTTCCTGCATCAAAAATATGTGTGGGCATTATTCCAAGCTTTCCAACACCAGGAGATATAATCCCAGGGGTGTTTGGACCGACAACTATTGTGTCATTTCTCCTAGCATATTCTACAATCTGGGCAGAATCATGGACCGGTATATGCTCTGTGATTATAACCACAAGATCAAGCTGTGATATGGCTTCAAAAGCTGCGTCCTTTGCGAAAGGAGCGGGGACGAAAATTATAGAAGCATTAATATTCAATTGTTTTCTGGCTTCTTCTATTGAATTGTAGATATTGATAGAGCCAAATTTTTGACCTCCTTTTCCAGGGCTGGTACCTGCCATGATCTTTGTTTCATAATCCAGCATTTGTTTGGTATGGAAAGAACCCTGTTTACCAGTTACACCTTGTACAATACATTTTGTATTCTCATCTAGAATTATCATATCATCACACCTTTAAAATCCTCATTCTTTTTGCAAGTGGCACAGCCAGATCCAGAACATTACCGTTCATATATGCAGATACTGACATTATAACACTTCCAGGAATTACATATGATGGTGATCCTCTCTCAACCAGATAAACATTTTGATTACCAAGAGCTGCACCTACCATGGCTCCAGCTACAATCCCTACACTCCCCATATCTTCAATGGTTGCTGCTACTATAAGGTCGTCTGTAATATCTGAAACATAACCTAGACCTGGTATTTTGAATGTCTTGTCTGCAACTCCTCCGCCAATGTCTGTAACACCATCCATACCAGTTGCAGCCTGCATTACTGAATTTGCAACCTTACCAACAATTGCTTCGCCACCATAGGTGTCAAAGGCAATGATTATGGCATCTGGGTATCTATCCTGTCTGATCTTTGCCTCAGCATATGATATACCTTCTCCTGCATCCTCTGGATTTGGGGATATCCCATTTAGGTCTCCCATATCCTCAGCATTTTTCTTTAGAATTTCTATTATCCCTGCATTAACTGCCTCTAGTTTTTCGTCTGGAACAAAGGCACTTATAACCACATCGTCTCCAGTTATGTTAGTTAAAGCTGCTTTTTCTGCACCGATATCCAGTAATGATGGAATATCTCTTTCCAAGTTTTTTATGAGAGTTTCACTGCAGGATACATCATTTCCTGAGATATCTGCACCAATAGCGGTCAGTTTCAAAAGATCACCTTCACAATTTGAAAATTATCTATAGGCAAATAATTATTCGCTTAATTCTATAGCTATTTTGAGGAAACTTCTTTTTATAGATTTTTATAGATTTATTATAAGATTTTTATCATAATTTTTAGGGGAATTGAAATTAACTTTTTTCATAATACAACATGCAAATGATATTTATTATCTTAAAATAAATATATAGTAAGTGATAAAAAATCAGAGATCTGATCAATCAGGGATTATAAAATGAGCAGGAGTTTGTCAGCTTTGTTAACTAAAACAATGATATGTGCTATTATATTTGAGAAAAATTCTGACTCGGTCTTACAATCTGCAAAGAAAGCTATTGAGATGGGTGCAGATATATTGGAATTTAGAATAGACGTGCTTGAAAACCCAGATCCAGAAACGGTACAAAGATTAATATATGAGATAGATTACCCTATTATTGCCACAAATAGAATGCAGGAGGAGGGAGGTTTCTTTAATGGATCTGAGAAAGAAAGAATTGAAATTCTATTGAAAGCAGCAAAATATGCTCAATTTGTGGATATAGAGCTACAAACTGATGAAAAATATCTTTCACAAGTAATAGAGGCTTCAAACTCATCAATAGTTTCATATCATGATTTTGAAAGGACCCCTCCCTTTGAAGAACTAACAAATGTTGTAAAGATGCAGAGAGAAATTGGAGATATTGCCAAGTTTGCAGTTATGCCAAACAGCCTACAGGACACTTTAACAGTCTTAAAGGTACTATCAAATGTTGAAAATACTATAGGAATAGCTATGGGAGATTTAGGAAGATACACAAGAGTTGTTGCACCACTTTTTGGCTCTCCCATAACCTATGCATCTGTAAATAATAAATCTGCTCCAGGACAGTTAGATATTTCCAGTATAAAAAACATTTTAAGGATCTTAGAGGTGATGGATTGAGATCAAGGTCATGGATGATTTTAGGCATATTAATGGTACTATGTATGGCTGCAAGCTCCTATACTGTCTTAAATGTAGGAGAATTAAACAAGGTCCATGTAACCATTAAAACAAATGGTTCTTATGTGGATGTGGAAGCATCTTCCTCTATCCCTTTTCTATCCAATGTTCCCCTAGCAATGAAGGATGAAATCGAAGAGAATACTTCAGATTCCATAATGGATCCTAACTTTAATGAAAATAGCACAGCAGAAAGTGTTAAAAACGATGCCAAAACCATTGCAAGAAAATATAATTACACTGCAGATGTAACTATAGAGTCACAATTCGGAGTGGACCTGTTGCCCATGATTGCTGAAGTAAACGGCGATTCAATGTATCCCACTTTAAAAGATGGTCAAACATTGGTAATTCTTAAAACAAATGATATTAAAGTCGGTGATATAGTAATAGCGTTTCATCCAGACTATGATCTTATAGTGAAAAGAGTAGCCATAATAGAAGGTGATAGAGTTTTCCTGAAAAGTGATAATAGAGAAGTAAAAATTGTGGTAACCCCAGAAG
>VGTM01000102.1 GCA_016874685.1 Methanobacteriota archaeon | reverse complement strand
CAACCTTCTCTTGGAAAGCCTTTGCTCTTTTGGTGGTAGGAACTATAATTTCTGCATCCTCACCCTTAAATCCTATAACACTTATTTTGTCGTTGTGACGATCAATATCCTCAATAATCTGGTTTAGAATACCTTTAACGCGGTTAACTTTCCTTTCAGCGAACATAGAGCCGCTTATATCAACTACAAGAGCTATGGTTGCTCTAGCACCGTGTTTTCTTATTTTTTCGCGTAAATGTTCACTTTCAACCTTGATGCTACCTTCAGATTTTATAGCTGCAGCTCTTAAAGTTGCATCTATGGCAATATCTTTGCTCTTCTCCTTTGAGAGTCTACTTTTAATATACTTCCCTTTTTGGGTTTTTGAATCTACACGCTTTCCATAAAGCTTTTTTTTCTTTTTACCTTTCATTTTCAAAAGCTTTTCAACGTCGATTTCTTCTTCCTCAGATTCAACGGTAGTTTCATCATGTTTTATTGTTTTAAGTTTTACTCCTTTTCTCCCTCTTCTTCTATCCATATCTGATTTATCTGAACTCTCATCTTTTTGCTCCCTTGATATATCGTTTATTGCATTTTTCAATTTGTCTTTGATCTCTTTTTTGTTGTAGGCTTTCTTATGCAATCTGTGGCCCAATACAAGCACTGAGGCTTCTTCTATATCTTCATAGTTAACCTTTCTGCGGTTTTCATAAGCAGCAATTGTTTTCGCTGTTTTTAGGATGGCTATATCTGCTCGGTGACCATCCACTCCAACATCGACACATAAACGTGCTATTAACTCCAATATATCCGGTGATATTGTTACATACGGGAGAATTTCCCTTGCCTTCAGGATTTTATTTAATATTTCATCCTGATTGTCCTCATACTCTGCCTTAAAACTTGCGGGATCATTTTCAAACTTCTCTCTTCTCTCCATTATCTTTACCCTATCTTCAATGCCCATTATACTCTCAACAATAATGTGCAGCCCAATCCTGTCAGAAAGCTGTGGTCTAAGCTCTCCTTCAGCTGGATTCATGGTTCCAACCAATATAAACCGTGAAGGATGGCTCATTGAAATTCCTTCACGTTCCACAATGTTTATTCCATAGGCTGCGGCATCCAAAAGCACGTCCACTAAATGATCATCTAAAAGATTGATTTCATCAACATAGAGTATATTTCTGTTAGCTTCTGCAAGAATACCTGGTTCTAATGACTTTATACCTTCTTTAAGGGCTTTTTCAATGTTTATGGAACCAACTACTCGATCTTCAGTTGATCCTAGTGGGAGTTCAACCACTTTCATCTTTTTCTCCACAACCTCGATATCACCAGAGGTACAGGCCTCACACATTGTTCCAGAATCATCAGGATCACAGTAGAATGGACAGCCTTTTACCACTTTAAGGCATGGCAGAAGGTCAGCAAGGGCTCTTACAGCAGTGGTTTTACCCGTACCTTTTTCGCCTTTAATCAATACTCCACCGATACTTGGATTTATTGCATTTAGTATCAAAGATTTTTTAACATTTCCTTGGCCAACAATAGCTGAAAATGGAAAAACAAAATTTTTCAATAGTCTCACCATGATTTAATAGAATAAATATTCTTTTGTTATAATATAGCATTTCAATGATATAAATGTGTTGTTAAGATGTTTTAAATAGATTCATAAGGTGGGAATAAGGTGTTTCAGCAAAATGTCTAATAAAAAAGAATAAATAACATCAAGAACATAACTAAATTGGTGATTGTATGTGTACTGTTGGAGGTCCAATGGCCGACATTAAAATGAAAAAACTAAAAACAAAAAGATACAGATGTTTAGATTGCGAGAACGAGTTTAAAGGAATTGGAAAAAGAGTAGTATGTCCTTCATGTCAGTCCGAAAATTTGGAAGCATTAGAATAGGGCATAACGAAATCTTATTTTTAATTGGAGACTCTGGTACATTGGGCATTGCAAAAGCCTCAAAGAACAAGGAAATATTCATAGGCATGCCTGATAATGATGAAATCATCATGTTTCTTGAACCAGAAGATTTGATTGTAGTATCTGCATTTGATACTGGGGCTGAAATAGAAGAAGGAATCAGATGCATGCTATATCTGCTCAGAGAAGTTGATTCTCCTATTGTTGTTCTTCCTGAAAATCATCCTACTTCTAGGAGACTTAAGATGGTTGTAGCTGCAGGGGATCACATCAGATTAGATTGCGACATAACTCCAGGCACTCATCCAGAGCAGGATATTCTGTGTGCCTGCCAAGATCTTTCAGGGATTGAGATTACTGCTTCACCTGAAGGTGTTGAAATAAATGGTTCTGTGAAAAAATTTAAGGTGGAGAAATTTATTTAGTTAGTGTGGCTTTGAGGTGGGAAAAAAATGAATGAACTTTCTCGTATGGATGTGGAAAATATGATGTTAGAGAAAGATTTAGAAGGACTCATTGTTGCGCTTAAAAGTAGGGATGAACATATACGAAAAGGAGTTGTAGAGGCTTTGGGACAAATTGGGAGTAAAAAAGAAATTAAATATATTATAAAATCTTTGGATGATGAGAGTTGGGCTGTTAGAGCCTCAGCCACCCAGTCCATTGGGAAAATAGGAGATAAAAATGTTATAGAACATCTCGTTCCTGCTTTAAATGATGAAAACTGGGCAGTTCGTTGTGGTGCATTGGAATCTATTGGGGAACTAGGAAATACAAATGACATTGATCATATTCTCAAATCATTATCTGATAAAGATCCACATGTTCAAAAAGCGGCTGAAGAAGCATTAGAGAATATTAGAAAAAAAAGAGTAGGTTAATTATATTTCGTTTAAAAAAATTCTATTTTCTTTTGATTAAATGATTTTAATTGGAATATAATTTATTTGGACATATATAGCTAGAAAGCCATCATTTTAATATATTTATTATTTCCAAAACCAATATTTTAATATAGGGCATAAAATAAAATAAAAGACCATGTCAATATATGAGTTTTATCAAATATTTGGGCAGATCGTTTTTATTTTAGGCATAACACTCCTACTGCTTCTTTTCGTGAGTTTGATACTTGGGAAAATTCTGATCAGACAAGATAGACTCATCTTTCCAAAACTTTTATTATTTACAATAGATGTTTTCTATGGGCTTTTTAAAAAATTTTCAGAAAATCTAGGGTTAGATGAAAAAATAGTTGATCAGATTGGTGTTGAAGTGAGAAATAAAGTAAATGAAAAATCCTTTGAAAAAATTGAACCTAAAGAAAAAATTTTGATACTGCCGCATTGTCTAAGAAATGCAGAATGTGAAGCGAAACTTGGATCCTCAGGTCTTCAATGTATAAACTGCAATAGATGCGTTATTGGAGCTTTGAAAAACAAGGCAGAAAATATGGGCTATAAAGTCTTTATAATACCCGGATCAACATTTCTTAAAAAAATAGTCAAAGAAAATCAGTTTAAGGCTGTTTTGGGTGTTGCATGTTATCATGATCTAAATTATGGGATGATGAAACTTTCAAAGTTTTCCTGTCAAGGGGTACCTTTGTTAAAGGACGGATGTATAAATACAAAGGTAGATACAAAGGCTATATTTCATAAAATGGGTGTAATCAACACAAAAAACAGAACTCCAGAAGTTCCTTGTGACCATAGACCACATAAACGTGGCTTCATATGATTAACTTCACTGATTAATATTTAATTTAAAAACATTTAGCTGGTCATCTTTTCAAACTTTTTTTAAAAAATATTTTTTTAATAAATACAAGTATCCCTATAAGTGAACATGGATATTTGAGGTTATGGAACCTCGTTTATCTTAACAATCAATAATTTAAAAATTAATGCATTAAAATTTTTTTTCTAGATTTGTATTAAAAATAAAAAAATAGGTATTAGAAAGGTAATTGTGCGTATCTACCTTTCATGTATATTATTTCACAATTGTTCTGAGTACCAAAGCTATTCCTGTAACTGGTTGCATCAGCTGTATACCAGTCCCCATTTACATAAATCTCTGCCCATATATGTCCGACTGTCATAGTGCTGAATTCACATTCTGCATGCGCATATCTTGTTGGAATTTTTGCTGCTCTTGCTAAAGCTATGATGAGGTGTGTGTGATCAATGCAATTTCCATTTTTTGTCGCTAGCATACCCACTGCTCCATACCGGGTGTTGTAATAAAATGAATAGTCACAGTTGTCTCTTACCCATGAAAATATAGCATTGGCTTTATCATATACAGATGTTTTGTCCTTGCTCAGCTCAACAGACAGTGCTTGAATAGTGGGATCGCTTATCTGGCAGTTATTGGTTTCTTTAAGATATTCAGACATCCAGGTTTGACCATAACGGGTATCATATCTGTAAAGTGTTTTGTATCCCCAATAATATTTCAATCGATATTTTGTGACGTATACATATTTAGTTCTCCATTTAGTTCTCCATTTTCCTCTGTATCTGTATCTGACCTGATATCGTACTTTGGCTTTCACTTTGTATGGTTGATAGTAGGGTAACCATGCTCCTACTTGGTATGATACTGGTACTTGGTATGTATAAGTGACTAGTGTATCTTGAAATGTATCGTCACCTTCACTTGTAGTCTGCACCTGGTCTGATTGTGCTTCAGTTTGGTTTGTCGTGTTGTTATCCGCACTTACGCTGTTTATACTAACTAAGGCTACAAAAAAAATTAATACTCCAAATAATAAATGTCGCTTAATTTTACCGCCCCCATGTCTAGTGATTCTAGGGTGATTTTAAACATTTGAAAACACGGATTTTCAAAATATTCGTACCTATTACTAGACTAATAATTGTTAAATAATCGATCATATATAAATCTTTTTATTTAAATCAGGAAAAAGACGTTATTATTGCTCTTTTTTATATTTAAGAGGTCCTATGAGTGAATCGAAATCACAGATCTAGAATCTCACTGCATGATTCGTCTTATTAATTATTTTGCTTCTATTAGAACGTTTTTAACAACCCCCTATTTGGATGCTTTTATTCATAGATCTTTTTCTTCCAAATGATTTTAAATTAATTTCAATTTAAAATTCTAAAAATAGTGGTTATATTCTTCTTTCTTTGATTTAGGGGTTAACGACACTAATTCACAGACATAATTTAACTATTAATTCCTCTTTTTTTTGTTTTATCCAACTATGTTTCCTTTTTAGGTTTATCTAAAAGCTATTTGAGATTAATGATTTTTTTTATAGTTTTTTTATAATCCTTGGGGATATGAGATTATTCTTTTAAATTTATTAAAAATTACTAATTTATGTGTAAAAATATTGATTTTTGGTTTTTTAGGTTTAATTATAATTTATCATTTAATATAATTATAAACAATTTTTTTAGGTAAAAAAACTCTAATTAAAGCATTTGATTATGTAAAAAATTGTACTGAAAAAAATAAAAAAAAGAAGAAATTAGAAAGGTAGTTGTAAATAACGACCTTTCATATAGAGTATCTTGCAGTTATTTTGTGTTCCAAACGTATTTCTGTAACTTGTGGCATCTGCTGTGTACCATTTACCTTTTATATAAAGCTCTGCCCATACATGGCCTACTGTCATAGTACTGAATTGGCATTGTGCATGTGCATATCTTGCTGGAATTCCTGCAGTTCTTGCCAAAGCCACAATTAAATGGCTATGATCTATGCAGTTACCGTTTTTTGTGTTCAGCATTTGCACAGCTCCGTATTTGGTGTTGTAATAGAATGAATATTCGCAGTTATCTCTTACCCAATTAAAGATGTTTTCAGCAGTCTCATAGGTACCTTGCTCACATAGTATTAAAGCTTGACTTGCAATCTGTGAATTGTCAACCTGGCAGTTACTGGTTTTTTTAAGATAAGCTCTCACTGCTTTAGGTACATACCATTCTGAATTCCTGAGATTCATATGATATCCTAAAGAGGAGGATGCAGCATTGTATTGACTTTGGTAGTAATAGTATCGGTTTCTGAGTTTTTTAAGCCTATATTTGTTTCTGGTTTTTTTAATCAATTTAGAAGTGCTGGAAAGCAACTTACTGTAATATGCTTTTCGTGAACTATATTTTGAGATTTGAGAATCTATATAGTCTGAATCAAGTTTTGGAAGTTTTGTTAGACCATTTGTGGTCAGTTTGGCATAGTTATCAGCCGAATTTGCAGATGTCATCGTGTTTTGGGTGCTTGTGTTATTTGTATTCACTGATAAACTGCTTGTAGTGTTGTTATCAGATTCGGCATAGCATATGTTCATCATAAAAAGACAGATGAATATACATGCTATGTATTTTAGCATATTTTCTGGTTTCAAATTGAGTCCCCTTTATGGCAGTATTATGGTTTCTGTTACTCATTTAATTTAAATTTTTTCGTTTAAGAGGCTGTCTCGTAAATAATGTTTGAATTTTTTTTGGATTTAACGTTATTTTTAATGGGGGGGGTTTTTAAGTGTTGGGTATTGGGTGTTTGGTGCT
>VGTM01000101.1 GCA_016874685.1 Methanobacteriota archaeon | reverse complement strand
TTTTTTGTAGATAATAAAATAACCTAAATCAGATAAAAATTTATTTAAAAAAAGATTTAAATGAGAAGTAACATTCTAATATTTGTTACATTTTAAGACAATTCGAAAAAAAATTAGATTTTGAGCTTAAAGGTGTTATAATGGATGATGATTCAGTTAAAATGTCAGCATTACTTGTAGCAAGTCTCACATCGTTCATCACACCTTTTATGGCCGCTTCCATCAATATTGCACTACCTGCAATTGGAAATGAATTTCTAACAAATGCTATTCTTTTAAGCTGGGTTCCCACATCCTTTTTATTAGCAGCAGCAATGTTTGCGGTTCCTTTTGGGAGAATTGCAGATATATATGGGATGAAAAAAGTATTTACGTATGGAATGATATTTTTCACTATCACTTCTTTTTTAGCTGCTATAGCTCCTTCTATAATTTCATTAATCATTTTCCGGATTATGCAGGGAATTGGATGTGCAATGATATTTGTCACAGGATTGGCCATTATAACTGCGGTTTTTCCTCCAAATGAGCGGGGAAAAGCTATTGGGATAAATATTGCTGCAGTTTATGTGGGTCTTTCCATGGGGCCTGTTTTAGGTGGTATCCTGACACAGTATTTTGGCTGGCGAAGTCTTTTCTATTTGGTGATACCTCTAGGTTTAATAGTAATTTTCCTTCTTTTCTGGAAATTGAAGGTAGAATGGGCAGAGAGTAAAGGTGAAAAATTCGACATTGTAGGTTCCCTATTTTATAGTCTAGCATTGTTGATGGTTATGTATGGATTTTCAATACTACCTGGAAATTTGGGAATAATTATGATAATTATAGGAGTATTAGGGGTATTAGCATTTGTGCTGTGGGAATTAAAAGTTGAAAGTCCAGTTTTAGACATGAAACTCTTCTTCAAGAATTATAGATTTGCCTCATCTAATCTAGCTGCATTAATCAATTATAGTGCCACAGCTGCAGTGGTATTTCTCTTAAGTTTATACCTACAGTACTTAAAGGGATTTAATCCTCAATCAACTGGGTTGATTCTTGTGGCTCAACCAGTTATCATGGCCATCTTCGCACCACTGGCTGGTAGGCTCTCTGACAGATATGAACCCCGCTCAATTGCAACTATAGGAATGGCCATAATAACTGTTGGTCTGTTTATTTTCACGTTTTTAGGGAGGGACACATCATTATGGTTAATAATAGGGGTTTTGGGTGTTTTAGGTTTTGGATTCGGTTTGTTCTCATCCCCAAACACCAATGCTATCATGGGATCTGTTGAGCGGAGATTCTATGGCGTGGCTTCAGCAACAGTCAGTACAATGCGTCTAATAGGGCAAACAATGAGTATGGGGCTAGTAATATTGATTTTTTCAATATTAATTGGTCAGGTTCAGATAATGCCTGAAAATTACCCTGCTCTTCTTGAAAGCATAAAAATATCATTTATTACTTTTACAGTTCTCTGTTTTATTGGTATTTTTGTATCATGGCCTAGAAAATGAAATTTATTATAAAAATTTAGTTAGTAATTTAAATAAACATTGAGGTCATCCCAAAAGTATATTGGGCGGGGTAATATCTGAATTTATGTAATTTAAAGAGGTTGATGATGAGCTTTAGAGAGTTTGGGGATGATTTCATTATAAGATATGGATTACTTTATTTTGTTTCAATAAAGAATCATGTTTTAAATTCCTTAAAATTAATTAATGAATTGAGTGAAAAAAATGGAAGCACCTCAAATTCTAAAAGAAAGGTTACTAAGCACGTATGCTGAAATGGATCTGGAAGACATAATCCCTGGCGAAGAATTCTGCAGCGAAAATGGCCTTTGTTATAATATAAAATATGAAGGTAAGGTCAAATTAAATATAAATAATCAAATTAAGGCTCGAGAGAAGATCTTATCTGATTTAAAACTAATATATGGTATTGGAGAATCAAAAGAACGAATTTTAAAAAAAGATGGTTACAAAACAATTGGAGATCTGGAGGGTCATCCTAAATTTGGTCAGGAGGCTCGTGAATTTCTAAAAATTTTAGACCGAGCAGATGTTACTGAAATGATGGAATGGCTTTCAAACTGGGTAAACCAGTCCCATCCATTAATACTCTTCTCATCATGTTTTAATGAAACCAGTGATTTCATATTTTTAGATATTGAAACTTTAGGTCTTTTTAGAAGGCCGATTATACTGGTGGGACTAGCACAGATTCATGATAATAGGATAATAGTAAATCAATATCTTTCAAGGGAAATAAAAGAGGAAAAAGCTGTTTTAAGTTCATTTTTATCTTTTATTGATGAGGATAGTACTTTTGTATCTTTTAATGGTAAAAAATTTGATATCCCCTACATAAAAGATAGGATGGCACATCATGTTGTTAAAGGAGACCTCAAAAAACCACATTATGATATGTTAACATTCTCAAGGCGTGAATGGAATGAAAATTTACCCAACTGTAAGCTTACAACACTAGAAGAACATCTATTCAGAATAAAAAGAGAGGGCGATGTTCCAAGTGCACTGGTTCCAGAATTTTATCAAACCTATCTGGAAACGGGAAATATTGGTCCTCTAGTTCCAATAATTGAGCATAATAGGCAGGATATAATTACTCTAGCAAGGCTGTTTTCTAAAATACATGAGATCTGGGGATAAAAAACAAAATATAATAAATTTAAATTTTAAAAATTTATGAACCTTCTATTTATTCATCATTTTAACTCTTTTTATCGCAAAATTTATTAAATCTACATTTAAGGCATTTATTCGGATTTTTAGTAGGTAAAAATCTCTTTTTCCCTGAAATTAAGTTATGAACTCTTTTGATAACTTTAATTATTTCATTTTCAGCCTTCCTATTAAAGTAAGTTTTCCAGTATACGTCATCTGTACCTCTCTCACGTAAAGCAGCGAAAATACGTCTGTCATCCTCATCTATCATCTCTTTGAAAGCTAGACAGTAACCATAAACCTGATGGATGTTGGAGATGTAGGGGATGGCCCCTGGTTTATCATCTATTATTATGAATTTGTCAGGAGTCATCAGGATTTCGTCGATGAGTCCTCTGATACCATATTTAACTGATATTACTGGGAATTCACGGGATAAAACTTCACCAGTTTCAGATGCCTCCATGATCTCTTCAAATGTTGCAGGCACAGCTTCCTCCTTAAATTTTGACTCTAAGAGGGAGTGTTCCTTAGCTCCCTTAACCATGGCTCTTGTTGGTTTAACCATTACACCCTTCATATTTTCAAGATAAATACCATATTCACAGAATCCCTGTTTATTGAGCCAGCTGATTGGGAAGTTATTCTTTCCTTCAATTATTTTTACTTCAGATATCAGGGGATGGGGATAGGATTCAGGATTATTTAACAATTTATTACACCATCAATGGATTTTGAATCGATTTATAGCTTAACAGTCATTTTTATCAATTGTAATTAAAATACCAAGGATAAGACTTATTAATACTTATTTCCAGTCTATTGATTTAGATCTACTGTTAATGCCTTTTACTTTGTATAATGAAAAACATATACTTTTGAATCAAGTTACCAGCAAATTTTCTATAAATAATGTATTAAATCTTTTTAGCGATGTATATTATATCATAGGCCATGCAAGGTAATTTAAAAGGTAATCTCATTTTAAATTGATATATTTTATCTGATACGTGTGGAAATTTTTGCATAAGAAAATAGTTCATAATCATATTAGCAAAAGGGATAGGTAGATCGACACCATATATGTTGATTATCTCAAATTTTCCTCTTAAGCATTTTTTCATTTCATTAATTGTGAATAAGGATATATGTTCCTCGTTAGTTCTACTAAATATACCATTGGGGGTTGTTATTACAATATATCCGCCTTTTTTAAGTAGAGTATACCATTTTTCTAATGCTTCTTTTGGCTGATGCAAATGTTCTATTATTTCGCCAGCGTACAGTATATCCCATTCTCCTTTGATGTTAGGGTCTTGGGCATTATCTACACTAAAATTGATATGACTATGTTTTTCTTTAACTTTTTTGATAATTACAGTAGAAATATCGAATCCAGTAACTTGTGGACATTCTCCAGGTGTGAACATTTCAGAAAATATAGATCCGCCACAACCAATGTCAAGTATTCGGCTATATTTTGTGATTTTTAATTCATTGAGAAATATATTCCTTAATAACTTTATTCTGTATCTATGAAAATTCCCTGCCCAACCATGCCACTGTTCCTTCAACCGATAATGATCTTTTTCACTCATTAAATGATCATAAAACGTTTTAGTAATTTCAAATTCGTCCTTTTTGTTCATTAAATCACATTTTATGTATTTAAAGTTTTTGGCATTGTCCTCTAAGCAAGTTCAGTCAGTTCAAAATTTCTAAGATAACATTGCCAGCATTTTTATATAAAAAGTTAATAGTAGTAGTCAACTATATACTCAACCCATTTACTAAGGGCTATAGTTTAACAGCCATTTTTATCAGTATACTTATCAGAATACCTACTATAAAACCTATTAATATTTCCCTCCAATTAATAGATTTTATATCCACAACCTATAACCTCCTTGTTCAATTAATTTAAAAATAACTAAAAATTTAATAAAATTAATCTTTATTGTTCTAATTTATCCTTGTTATTTCTTTTGGTGTCACTATCATATTTATTTTTTGATCATGCACCTCTATGGGAACACTTTCAATTATTTGAAGTTCATGAACTGTTGTTACAATTGGAGTATCATGGCTGATAGACTTTTCATATAGGAGGTGTTTTATTTCCATATCTCCGTATCCTCCACCTTTACCCAGTCTATTTCCAAACCGGTCCACTGCCACTGATCCCTTAGGAGAGATCCACTTTGGGAAACTTTTTAATTGATTTACCGAATTTAAATGTGCCTTTAATCGTTGAAGCCTCCTTTTCATATCCCCCAATATTTGAAGGATCTATTAGGAGATATCCTCTCTTTAGTTTAGGGGATGCCATGATGAGAACCTTCCCATCCCTGAGAGCGAGTTCACGCACCTTTCGCTGAGGAGAATCTGGACTTGAAAAGATTATCTGGGAATTTTTCCATTCTTCTGTGGTTTGAAGTAACCTTGCAGCTGCGGTTGATCCTTTAAAATCCGGAATTCTTCCATGACAGGGTTTTGGAGGTTGGGAGATTGTATCCGTCTCTAAGGTCTTCCAGGTCTGGTTTCTGATGTCATTTTTATCATCGGTTTTCATCATCTTCATATTAATCTTGAGGGTAATAAATTATGTGATTTAATAATTAATAGTTTTTTTATAAATTATTTCTTAATAATATTTTTAAAATTAAATATTCATATTGTTCATTTTTTACAAATTTCAATTATCATAACTTTTACCTCAAACATAACAACAAAAATGATGCATCTAATCAAATAAAAATATATCCATGAATTGCAGAATTCCCATAATTATTGTCACTTTGATGGTTATGGCAACATTTACCACCCGCTGCATCCAGTATGATAACTATGATAATACATCTTCAAACACCACAATGGAGATGGATCTCACCACAAACACTTCTTTGACAGAAAATACATCTTCAGACCAAACAACATCTAAAAAATGGGAAAAATCGGGAATCTGTGATTATGTAATTGATGGAGACACAATAAATGTTCGTGGGGTTGGAAGAATTCGATTGGTAGGTGTAGATACACCTGAGAGAGGTCAGCCAGGATATCAGGAAGCAAAAAATTTTGTTAATAACCTGTGCTCTGGGAAGAGGGTCTATCTGGATGTAGATGATGCAAAGAATTATGATAAGTATGGTCGAGTTCTTGCTGTGGTCTATGTGGATGATATCAATGTGAATGCCGAACTTCTACGGAGGGGGCATGCTGAGATATTGTATATACCACCATCAGAGTTTGATCCTTACTCCTGGATATAATAAGATGTTTTTTTTGATAATTATTAATCAGAAATTTTTTGAAATTTTTTTTATTGATTTTGGCCCTGGCTAAATAAGGCCAACCACTAATATCTCAAATTACTGTAATTGAGCTTAGTTGGTATATATGTAGTGGTATAAAAACACGCATTTAAACAAATTTTAAAAATAGTTCTCAATTTGAACTTGAAAAATTGATGTAGATAGAATTAATGAAACTAAATTTTAAATAATCATAATGAAGTTTTAAGTTAAATACATATAAAATACTAATATGGATATTTAAAATTTCATTGTTAAATGGGGGTTTTCTATGGCCAGAGAAATTGATGAAGATAAGGCATTTGAAGCCAAATTGCGGGGAAGTTTTGGATGGAAATGTTCATGTTCCCTTGATATTGTTGATAAAGAATCTTCACTAAGAGAAGTTATATGTAAAGGCTGTGGAAAGGTCTTTATGACTAACAGAGATACAGAATATTGTTTTAAATGTAGAAAATAATTATTTAATTTTATAGTTTATTTATACATAATTTATAT
>VGTM01000100.1 GCA_016874685.1 Methanobacteriota archaeon | reverse complement strand
ATCAATCTGAATTTTTCTTCAGAGTCTTTAAATGCTTTTTCAGCAGTTTTCTTCTCAGTAATATCCCTTCCCTCAGCCACCAAATATTTTACATTCCCTTTTTCATCATAAATGGGGTGCATGCTATAATCTATCCATATAAGTCCATTGAGAGTATGAACTTGAGTTTCATATCGCACTCTTTCTCCTGAAGCACAAAGTTTTATGTGTTGCTTTAATTTTTCCACCGTCTCCTTGGAAAATGTCCACCACTCAACATCATAGAACATCATCCCCTTAACATCCTCTAAACTTTTCTCAATAAGTTTTAGAGGAGTATTGTTAACAAATATAATCTCTCCATCCATTTTCAAAATAGCCACAAAGGTGGTCATGTCATTTAAAGTACCTGATAAAAACTCTTCTCTCTCCTGAAGGGCTTCCTCTGCTTGTTTGCGTTCTGTGATATTCATGTGTTGGATAACTGCATTTGTTACCTTCCCTTGGGCATCCTTGAGGGGGAATATGGTAACATCCAGAATAACAAATGCAAAATTTTTGAGTGTGAGATGTTTGAGTTGTGAACTGTCATAGATGATTTCGAATCTCACAGTGTGGCCTTCTTCAAATACACTTTTGACTAATGGAATGAAACCTTGTTCTTCAACGATATTATCCTTAAAAATATTGTACTTGCCAACCACATCTTCATTTAAAATATTCAACATGTCTAAGCAGGCCGGATTGATTCTTATGAGCGTTCCATGTGCATCGGAAATCCACATGGGATGAGGACTCTGATCGATAATGTCGTTAAGAATAGTCTCAGAGGTCTGCAGAGCCTCTTCAGCCTTCTTACGTTCGGTTATATCGCTAAATATTTTCTGTAATATTTTTTGACCCTTTAATTCCAGCTTATTAGCTTTTATTTCAACATATTTAATTATACCAGTCTTGGTTATAACTCGTGCCTCCAAAAATTGTCCTTCTTTTTCTAAGCGGTGTTGAGTAAAAGTTTTGGAAAATTTGCCATCTACATCTTCTTCTGGATGAATAATAATTTGGGACTGCCCAATTAACTCTGACCTCTCACGCTCTACAAGATCTGCAAGAGATTGATTAACGTCAATCAGTTCACCAGTTTCAATATCAGCAAGAGCTATTCCGTCCACAGCTTCCTCAAACAGTTTCCTGTACTTTTTTTCACTTTCAATTAATGATAATTCAGCCTTTTTACGCTCAGTGATATCGCGGATTATTACTATATCGGCAGTTTGACCTTTCCATAGGGTTTTTGCAGCTGTAAGCTCAATTGGCACTATTTCATTGTCTTTCCGCAATATACGTGTCTCATACGTTGAGGGAGCAGGTTTACCCGCAATTCTCTGTTTATACCTATTCATTAGCTTCTCATATTCGTCTGGATGTGCCAGATCACTAATTTTTGAGTTTAGTAATTCTTGAATGGTGTAACCAGTTATTTCAGCAGCTTTTTGGTTTGCATATACTTGACGACCATCACCTGTTGTAATGAATATACCGTCATTAGCGTTCTCAGATACAGCTCTAAAATTTTCTTCACTTTCACACAGAGATTTCTCCATTTTATTCTTATAAAGTGCCAGATCTATGGTGAATTTAAGTTCAGTCCTGTCAAAGGGCTTTAAGAGGTAGGCGTAGGGCTCTGTGACCAGAGCCCTCTTGACGCTGGGCTCTTCAGAATGAGCAGTTAGGTATATGATAGGTATGTTAGAATCTTTTTTGATTTTTGCTGCGGCTTCTATACCATTTACTTTTCCCTTTAATATTATGTCCATTAAAACAAGATCTGGTTTTATTTCATCTGTTTTCTTTATGGCCTCTTCTCCAGAAGAAGCGACCGCAGGAACTTCATATCCCATAGACTCTAACGTTCGCTGGATATCCATAGCCTCTATGGAATCATCCTCAACAACTAAAATCTTTTCATTCGGCATTTTTTTTGCCTTCATTTTTTATATAAACCTTATTTTAATTTTGTATCTTATTTATATTAAATTTACTGAGTTGTCAAAAATAAGCAAAAAAAATATCATGATAATCATGATAAGTTAAATTAAATAACATACACCTCCATTAACAATTTATTATAAGTTTAAATCTTATTATAACTTTAATCTTTGGCATATTAATTCTTAAAAAATCTTTTAGAGTTTTAACACCATTATTTTTTAAAACTATAAAATCAGAATATAAATAAAGAATATAAATAAATAAAGGATTAAATGACTCATAATGGTTCTTATCATGAATAATGAAATGACTTACAAAAAACTCGTGGATGTTTATGAAGCATTAGACGCCACAACTAAAAGACTTGAGAAAACTTCGATTTTAGCGGAGTTTTTAGAAAGTTTGGATGTCGAAACTCTTCCAATTGTTACTTTGTTGGCACTGGGCAGGGTATTTCCCACCTGGAGCGAAGAAGAGCTGGGAATAGGAGCAAAACTCCTCATGAAAGCCATAGCTACAATTGTAGGCGTGAATATAGAGGATGTGGAGGATGAAATGAGAGATGCGGGTGATGTGGGATTAGCCGCAGAAGAACTTTTCCGAAACAGACGTCAACAGACATTTTTCTCCAAACCTCTGACAGTTAATATGGTTTATAATAATTTGAGAAAAATTGCGGGAATATCGGGTAGCAGAGCCCAATCTAGGAAAATGGAAATTTTAAAGGAGCTTTTTTCTTCGGCATCGCCTTTGGAAGCCAAATATATAGCCCGGACAGTGTTAGAAGAGCTCAGAGTAGGTGTTGGAGATGGTACAATAAAAGATGCTGTTGCAGAGGCATTTAATGTCCAAAAAGAGGTTGTAGAAAGAGCTCATATGCTTACAAATGATATTGGACTTGTTGCAAAAGTTGCCATGAGAGAAGGTGAGGCGGGACTTGGAAAACTCACATTGGAACCTGGAAAACCCGTAAAACCCATGCTTGCCCAGCTTTCAGAGGATATTAAAACCAGTATAATGGATATGGGGTGGGCAATATGTGAAACGAAGTATGATGGCATAAGGGTTCAAATTCACAAAAAAGGAGATGAGATCTTAATTTTCACCCGGAGACTTGAGAATATCGGACTTGCGGTTCCAGATATTAGAGAATACATCGAGCAATCCCTGCCATCTCAGGATTTTGTAGTTGAAGGGGAGATAATTGTAACTGAGGAAGGTAAACCAATATCTTTCCAGTACATTCTCCAGCGTATAAGGAGGAAATATGAAATCGAGAGAATGAGAGAGGAGGTTCCACTTACTTTATATCTTTTCGATGTTCTATATTATGATAAACCACTTATCGACACTCCATTTGAGAGAAGACGGAAAATACTTGAATCCATAGTTAAAATCAAAAAAGATAAACTTGAACTTAGCACAAAGGTGAAGGTAACCTCTGAAAATATAGAAGAGGCCGAAAAACTCTTTAATATGTCTATAGAGAAAGGACACGAGGGTATAATGATAAAAGATCCATATGCACCTTACATTCCGGGTATAAGGGGTAAGAAGATGCTTAAATATAAAGCTGAGCCTGAAACCCTTGATCTGGTTGTTGTAGGTGGTACATATGGCAAGGGGAAGAGAGCACACTTTATAGGGTCTTATCTGGTTGCTGTAAAAGATGAAGATGATAATTTAAAGACCATAGCCCATGTTGCTACTGGTTTAGATGATAAAACACTGTTTGAACTTTCAGCGAAGGTGCAAAAGCTGGTTATAAAACGGGTTGGTAGACAAGTAGAGGCAAAGCCAAAGATTGTGCTTGAAGTTGCCTACAGCGAGATAGTTAAAAGTCCAGAATATGAGAGTGGTTATTCATTAAGATTTCCGGTCCTAAAAGGTATAAGAGAAGATAAGAGCGTTGATGATATTGATACTGTGGATCGGATTGAGTCCATGTTTAAAAGTTGATGAATAGGTTTGATTGTTCTTCTTTTTTATAAGAATAAATTTGAGTTGAATATGTGCAGTTTTTTGAATATAATACTTGAATCATGCTTCCAACATGAAAAATGATTATTTAATATTGCTTAATAATAGATCCATCGAATATGGTGCAAAATTTAATATATATAAAAAATTTGGTCATTGGTATGTATAGATAAGATCAAATTCAAAAATTTTATATATTAAAAAAAGAAGATTATAATTAGGTGAGTAAGTCCTTCTGAAAAAATGAGGCCCACGGATGTGGGGTGGGATGAGTAGGAAAGGGTTCACCTATCACTTATTTTTTTTCTGAATATTTTTTCACGTGAATTTAAGGATATATCTATTTTGTCGAAATTATATTGTAAAAAGATTCTTTATTATCTCTGTATTTTTTATGTATAGCTCCTGCTACAAAATCCACGGCTTGTAGCCCATTATTACCATGAGAAGTTTGATGTTCAACTTCTATTCTAACAGGTGTTTTAAAGTCAATATACTTATTAAATCCTTCAATTTTCTTGTAAGGCAGGAATTTATCAATAATAATAGTAGTTCTGATAACTGAAGCACAATATAAAATGTTGCTCAATAATTGACCTATCATGTAATTATGTATAATTGGCTGTTTATCACGTAAATAATGATATATCCATTCTTTTTTCAGTGAAATATATGATATAGATATATTTTTGCCTGCTATGCATTTTAAAACCCGTCTTCTGGTTGGATTTGATGAATTTGAAAATTTCATTTCAGTTTTTTTATACTTTTTAGATAATCCTGTTCGTACGGTTTTAATGCACCTATTTACTATCTTTTCTTCTTTGGTACAAAGAGCTGCGACAATGAAATATTTACTTGATTTTGCACTGAAACCCAAGTCTCCAGACTCATCTAAAAATATATATCTCAAAATATCATCTCTAATCAGTTATTCTTATGTTGAGTATTACCTAATCATGTAAATATTAGTATTTAAAATCAGAATAATTTTAAAGATAATGAGATGTTTATTTATTTCAGTAATAATTATAAGTTAAGTTTATAATACATAACTTAAAAATCATACAATAATTATTACTGAGGAATTTATATGGAGGACCAAAAAATCTTCAAATTAGCCATTATAACCGCCGTATTTGGATTAGGAGGTATGATGTTATTTGCAGGTAAAATAACAGTTCAGGAGATTAAAATAAAGGATTTAAGCAGAAATATGCTGGAACAAGAGGTTTCAATTGAAGGTGTTGTGGTGGAGATTGATAAATCCTCAAGAAGCAACACCTATTTTATATCTCTTGTTGATGGAACAGGGAGAACAAACGTAGTTATTTTTGGAAGCGTGGTATCGGATCTTGAAAAAGAAAGTTTAATTATTCAATCTTTAATTAACAGGCGAATAAAAATAACAGGGACAGTTACAGAATATAATGGAAGGATGGAACTAATTTTAAAGGATTCTAAGTCCATAAAGATAGTTGCTTGATGTATTGGTGTTATTTTCATTTACGTTATTTTTGGATCAACGAGTTCATTATTTAATCATTTTTTATTTTTTAGAAAACTTAAGGTCGATTGTGTATTTTTTTATTTCATCTAGAATATCTTTTGCATAGTAAAATGAGAAGATTATACCCATCGCAGTTACAGCCCAAAATGAAACTAGCCGGTCAACCAGTGCAATGCTACCTGCTATTGCCTCTGGCACTCCAAAAAGTAGGAATAGGCCGGTAAGAGATATTTCAATAGATCCCATTCCACCTGGAAGAGCAGATACTATTCCAATGATATTTGCTAGCAAAAATATTACAATAACAAATAATAGGTTGATTTCGATATTGAATGCATAGAAAACAGTTAGAAGTCTAATACATTCTAGGAGCCAGGACATGCAACTTAATATAAATACAAAGACCAGATTCCTGCTAGTTGTAAACGAATCTGTATAACTTACCATACCCTTCAGTCCCTCTATCGCTTTAGCATATATATTATCAAGAGATTCTTCTTCAATGGGCAATCTTTCTAAAATGGGGTGTATTTTTTTATATATCCAGATACTTGTATCCTCCCTCCAGTTAACAAGATAGATGAATGTAACTACTCCTAAAGATAATAAAGCTCCTATTATTGCTAAATAACGGATTTTTGGTATCCATATACAGGATATGATAAGTAATATACCTACAATTGCCAGATCAAAGAATCGTTCCGTGAGTCCTGCTGATAAACCTTCAGAAATGGCTATTTTATTGATCCTTTTACCTGCAATGGCTGTTACTGGTTCTCCAGCTGTTCTAGCTGGACTGAAATTTCCGGCAAAAAGACCAATGACCTTTACAATGTAGTTATTCTTAAATTCAGTGGGTTTATTTATTATAAATCCCCACCTTAAGGATCTTACTCCTACGGCCAGAAGATGAATGAGAAGTGCTAGTAAAATCAGTTTCCAGTTAGCGGTTTTTAGGGCATTGAGGATGTTTGCAGGGCCTATCCACAATATAAGTACTATAATTAGTAATAAACTAATTATGAAAACATAAAAATGTTTCAATACTTGATCCTCCCTTTTAATTTTCTCATTAAAAGATTTATCACGAAAAA
>VGTM01000099.1 GCA_016874685.1 Methanobacteriota archaeon | reverse complement strand
CCTGATGATTTTTCTGATACTTGTGAATGTGGTGGGGAATTGGTGTATAAGACGAATTTAGAAGAATAATGAATTAAAACCTTTTTATTGTGTTATGATCTGTATTATAGTAGTTTAGGCAGAGATTTTATGAAAATTGAACCTGGATACTTAATATGTGAAAAGTGTGAGGGATATTACCGTCTTCAACCTGATGAGTCTCCTGAAGATTTTTCTGACATTTGTGAGTGTGGTGGTAAGTTAAAATATTTGGGATCTTATGATAATGGGGTGGAAGAGTATAAGGGGGAGTTTTGGAGGGCGTTAGCTTCCGGGGTCTTTTTTGGTTTTATATTATTTTTTGGCTTGAAAATGATTGTTGCGTCTTTGGTGGGTGGTGCTACAACTGCATATATGGTTGGTGGGAAGTACAGGGACGGAGCCTGGAATGGTTTTATTACAGGAGCCATTATAATGCTTTTAGTTATGTTCATAGCATTTATTCATGGTATATATGTCAAAAAACTCGTTTTAGATTTTTCAGCTGTTTTTAGTTATGGGTTTGGCTTGGTAATATTATTTACAATTGGAATTTCTCTTGCGGCAGGAGCAGTAGCTGCATTTGGTGGTGTAATTGGGATTAAGATTCGTAAGATCAGAGAAAAATATCAATAAAGTTCAAGGGTCGTTATCTGGAAGAGGACGTCTGTCTGGAGAGATTGAGTGCGGCGCTTTCACCGGTGGTTTATGATATCACGGTGAGCACCCTTAAAGGTGATTCTGCCACGGATCTCGCGGTTAGCATAATTGGAGATAAAAATGTATTAAATCTTGGCGAAAACATTAAATTAACCATTAATGCTCAAAATAATGGTCCTTTCTCTGCAGATGTTAAAGTAGATTATAAGATACCATTTGGATTGAAACTTTTAAGTAGCAACGGGTCTGGAATATACGATCCTATAAATGGGGTTTGGAATGTGGGCATTTTACCTGCAGGCACCACTGTCACATTGGATTTAATCCTTCAAGCAACTCATGCTGGTTATATTGTTAACATAGCATCAGTTTATGGTAGCATGTCATTTTATGGTATTAATGGTTTGAATTCAGGCTCTCTGAGAATTTTTGCAGTTTATACTGGTGGGTTTGTTAGGACTGTTGCTTCTATGTCGGATCCTGATCCTAGTAACAATCAGGCAAACTATGGCATCTCATCTCAAGACCCTACAGTTCCGCCGGATAAAAGTGAGATGATAATTGTACCTGGCACGTTCCCGGATGTTGTTCCTTGTCCAGCTGAGCCTCCTTCCCCTCCAAACTTACCAGGTCCGGGTTCAGATGATAGTTCACAGCTTAATCCTTTTAAACCTCAAGGACAGCTTGCAAGAGATATAGTGGGGGTTAGGGAAGCAGTTTCAAGTGGTGAGCCAAAAAAGCCAGTACCGTCATTTGTGTTGCCTTTAGAAAACTCTGAAAATAGGGATAAAGATGGTGAAATACCTTTATGGGTTTATGTGATGGCTATTTTGGGCTTTATTGGAGCATTTTTGGCTTATAGATATAGTTCAGCTTTATCAGAATATTTAATGACTGTATGGACTGGTATATTGAATGCTTTAAGTGCATTATGGTTTTATCTAACTTATTATGGATATTCATTGTATGAAGTACTTAAAACTAATCTTTACAATGTTTTTACAAGATATGGAAATTATATATCTAATGTTCTACAAGAAATTTATTTAACACCTTTAACAGGTTTTGATTTAGCTACAGCTGCAGGAATTTCTTTAAGAACACTTGCAACACGTTATCCTTCGTTGGAACCTTTATTGATACCAGTAATATATATGCTAGAACAATATTCCTATTATCAAGTTACACAGAAGCTTAAAGAATTTTTTAGAAAATGAGGGGGTGATCTGATGTCTTTGCGGGAAATGTTGCGTATTCCTTCTAACAAGGATTTTGGGAGTTTTGCTGTGGATAGATTGAAGAAGAATTATGATGCAAGGGGTTTAGATGATTTAATTTCTGATTTAATGTTTTTGGTGGACAATGGTTTTTATAGTAAGTTATTAGATGTTTATGCTAATTGGGATGAACCTGTACCGCTTTCACATCCAGAGAGCGCTGAAATAGCTTCAAAGAGCAAGCTCCTGATTCTTGCGCATGAAAATTTGAAGCATTCTCCTGTTAAACTTTTTTCTGATCTAATAGATTTTTTTAGCTTTACCTATCTCTATCCATTCCTTGAATGGGTTTATTCCATGTATCTGGAAAGACAACTAACAGCAGCCGACGTAAGAAAATTATTATCAGGTGATATTGGGGAGAGGATTGTTCTTTGTTTGGAAGATTTCGATAAAATCGAGAGAACGCCTGAAATCACACCAGAATTCTTCCAAAAACTAAAGAAACTAAAATGGAGAGATAGAAAAACAGAAAAACTATACACAAAAATACGTAAAATAATAGTTTTTTATGCTTTCAAGGAATATGGATCAAACGAAACATCATTTAACGTGAGACAAATTGAACTAGTTCTTTTCCTTGCAGGTTGCAGTGCTGTAAATGAAGGAGAAGAAAAAATAGACGAAAATGATGTGATACGTGCATATAGGACTTTGTTCAAAATCATTAAAACAGACCTATCAAAACTAATTGATTGACGGAAAATTAATCGGCAGCCATCTATAAGAAAAATAGTTTGGATCTCTTTAGGATGCTGTTCTTCGGCGGCCACAATGCAGCTGGCATAATGACAGCCCCATACAGCACGAGTTATGGTCGGGGTACCTGAACAGTTATCCACGATTCCATGAGCGATAATGCATGGGGGGGTGTTATAGGCTGGAACAGTTACGAACCATCAGGAACTAAAGTAACGGTAAGAGTTAGAAGTTCCAATGATAAAATCAATTGGTCAGTTTGGGAAGATGCTGTAAATGGAGTTGCTCTTAAATTAACGCCGCATGGTCGTTATCTGGAAGTGGAAGTCTGCTTGGAGAGATTGAGTGGGACGCTTTCGCCTTTGGTTTATGATGTTACTATAAGCACCTTAAAAGGTGAATCTGCCACGGCCCTTGCAGTCAGCATCACTGGCGATAAAAATGTGTTAAATCTCGGTGATAATGTTAAATTAACGATTACAGCTCAGAATAATGGTCCTCATTCTGCTGATGTTAAAGTTAATCATAAGATACCCTTGGATTAGCTAGCTATTAGAAACTATAAACATACAAATAACTGGATTTTGTCTTTATACTGCGAATTTTTTACTTTTCAAAATAATTTTTAAACCTTCAATTTAATATTAGACAAAAGGAATAATAATATTAAATATTAATCCAGAGGAATGATCATGAACTCCTATTTCAACGAAGAAATCGAAACTATGGAGCGAGATGGACTGGATTCACTGGTTGAAGAGCGCATAAAATATACCATTAAATATGCATACGAAAATTCACCCTTCTATCGAAAATGGATGGATGAAAACCAGATAAAAAGATCTGATATAAAATCTCACGAAGATCTGAGGGAATTACCCATAATATCAGGTAAAACGATACGGGAAAAACAACCTCCAGAAACTTCAGATTTTGAATTTAGATCTATAGACTGGGATAAAGTTTTCACAGTTCATGAAACCAGTGGAACAAGTGGCGTGCCCAAAACATTTTTCTTAACCTGGGATGATTGGAATAGATATGCTGAAAAATATGCAAGGGCATTTATCTCACAAAATTTCGCTCCAGGAGATCGGGTGGTGGTCTGTGCCTCCTATGGAATGAATGTGGGAGCCAATACCATGACCTTGGCAGCTCAGAAAATTGGTGTGACCATAATCCCAGAGGGTAAATGCACATTTCCCGTCCGTATCATGAAAAATTATAAGCCTACAGGAATAGTTGGAAGCATTTTTAAGCTTATACATCTAGCTAAAAGAATGGAGGCTGAAGGAATTTCACCACACGAATCCAGCATACAGAGACTCATAGCCGGCGGTGAAAGCTTTGCAGAAGAATCAAGAGATTATGTGGAGGAATTATGGGGAGTTGACGTTTATAACACCTATGGAAGCACTGAGGGAACCATGTGCGGCGAGTGTTACAAAAAATTGGGCCTGCACGTGCCTGAAGATTTAGTACATCTGGATGTATATGATCCTCAATTAAAAAATTTTGTAGATGATGGTGAATGTGGTAGAATAGTACTTACAACCCTCCTACCCGTGGGTGAGCGAACAGGAACGCTTCTCCTGAACTATGACACTGAAGATACAACTGTGGTTGTATCCAGGGATAAATGTCCATGTGGAAGAACTCACATGAGGATAATGAACCCTGAAAGAGAAGCAGAAACTTTTTGGATAGCTGGGAATCCATTTAATCGTGTGGATGTAGAGCAGGCAGTATTTCAGGGTGAAAACATGGATTATTTAACAGGGGAATACGAGGCGTTCCTCTATGGAGACGAAGACGAGGGAGAAGTCACCATGAGGGTGAGCATGGAATGTTTCCATCCAGATAAATGTGATCACGAGTTGATCAAGGATAATTTCATAGACACCTTTTTAAAGTATAAACAGGGACTTGCTGAAGCTTATTATGACGGTACTTTTAACTTAATTTTCAACTTCACTGGACCTGGAGGTCTGGAGTTCTATAGGATTAAAGGACGGCCAAGAAGGATAGTTGACCGGAGATAGACCCTTAAAAATCATCTGTTCTAAGAATTTGAGTTTCTACCTTGGTTTCTGTTGTCTGAAGGCTCGTTGAAAATGAAATTGATTGAAACTATGTTTACACAATTTTATTTTTACAAAGGAACATCCAGGCCTTTACCCCGTAGATATTCCTTTACCTGCTGAATTCCTAAAAGCCGGTAATGAAAAACAGATGCTGCAAGCAAAATGGTTGCTCCACCCTCAACAACGGCATCGTAAAAGTCTTCAAGTTTCCCAGCTCCACCGGAGGCAATAACTGGCACATTAACAGCTTCAGAAATGGCTTTGGTGAATTCAAGGTCATATCCTGCTTGGGTTCCATCACCATCCATACTGGTTGGAAGGATCACCCCTGCACCAAGCTCTTCACACTTTTTTGCCCATTGTATAGCATCTATACCCACAGGCTTGGTGCCACCTGCAACCACAACTTCAAAGCCTGATGGCATTTTACTGTTTCGGCAGCCATCAATGGCAACAGTGATGTGCTCTGATCCAAACTTCTCTGCTGCTTCTTTTATTAAATCTGGACGTTTAACTGCAGCACTGTTCATTGATACGTTGTCTGCGCCGGCTTCTAGAGTCAATTCTATATCTTCCAGCGTGGAAATACCACCACCCACAGTGAGTGGCATGTCAATGACTGATGAGACATTTTCCACCCATTCAAGCCGAGTTTTCCGGTTTTCAAGTGTCGCAGCTATATCAAGCATGGCTAACTCGTCAGCACCTTCTTTTTGATATAATCTGGCGTTTTTTACTGGATCGCCTGCATCCTTTAAGTCAACAAAGTGGATACCTTTCACCACACGACCATCTTTCATATCAAGGCATGGCATTATCTTAACTTTAGTCATGATTTCTCCTCCTAATTAACGTTCCATAAATTATATTATGTATAGAGGATGTATAGAGGAACACTTCTATAAAAAGAATCAACACTCCAAACAATTCAAGGCATGATTTCAAATATTATAAATATTTTTTTTTGATCATCCCCTCCCTTTGCGTTAATGATATACGTTGTTTACAATTTTCGAGAAATATAAAAAGGAAATATAAAAATGTATAGGGTAATTGGAAAAAATAAAACTGGAGAAGAGACATGTTAAATGCAGAAACCTATATCACCACAGTAAAAGGGATTGGTGGCGAAATTCGGGTTAAATATGAAGAATTTTACGTGGAAGAGATACTAGAAACCCTTCCCAGTGGAGAGGGCCCTAATACATGGTTTTTTATCGAAAAGGTTGGCCGTAATACATTGGATGTAATACTGGATATTGCCCGCAACCTGCGTATCAGCCGAAAAAGAATGGGATTCGCTGGAATGAAGGATAAACGAGCTGTTACAAGACAATGGCTTTGTATAAGTAACACTGACCCTGAAATGATAAAAAAGATAAAAAATCTTGAAGAAGAACTATACAACGTCAAAATCTTAAAAATAATTCAAAATGAGAAGAAATTAAGGATAGGGCAGCTTAAAGGTAACAAATTCAGGATCTTAATAAGGAATAGTGATAATCCAGAAAGGGATGCTAAGATAGCAGAAGATATACTGGCAAAGCTCAGTATAATCGGAGTCCCAAACTACTATGGCTGGCAAAGGTTCGGGAAATCGAGACCAAACACTCATTTAGTTGGAAAGGCTCTCATACGCAATAATTTAAAAGATGCAGTTGATTCATACATTGGAAAGCCATACGATGCTGAACCAGAGCACATAAAAGATGCAAGAAGAATTTATGAAGAGGGATACCTTGAAGATTCCCATGAAAAAATGCCTGCCAGCATGAGATATGAGAAAATGATGCTTAAAGTTCTTATAAAGGAGTTAGGTAAAAAAGATGAACTG
>VGTM01000098.1 GCA_016874685.1 Methanobacteriota archaeon | reverse complement strand
GAGATTAACCTTTGGCAACACCAAGAGGTACCATTTTCCCGACCATTCTGGATATTCCGGCTTTATGGGATGTTCCCACAACTTCATCAACATCTTTGTAGGCTCCGGGTGCTTCCTCTGCTACAATAGGCATAGAAGTTGCCTTTATATAAATACCTCTTTCTTCTAGAGTATTTTTAACCTTTTCGCCGCGATAAGTCCTTTTGGCGGCAGCTCTGCTCATTTTACGTCCTGCACCATGGGCAGTGGATCCAAAGGTCTCTTCCATAGCAGTATCTGTCCCTACAAGTATGTATGAACCCGTACCCATGGTTCCGGGGATTAGGACGGGTTGTCCTACTTTTCGATACTCTTTGGGGATTTCGTCTCTTCCAGGACCAAAAGCCCGGGTAGCTCCCTTTCTATGGACAAATACTTCCATATCTCTACCTTTTATATTGTGAATTTCTCTCTTTGCGATGTTATGAGCTACATCATAAACTATATTCATACCCATATCTTCAGCATCACGTCCATATACCTGTTCAAATGATTCACGAACCCAGTGCACGATCATCTGCCGATTTGCCCATGCATAGTTTGCAGCAGCCGACATGCCCTTGAAATAGTCCTGAGCTTCTTCAGAATCTGCTGGTGCACAGGCTAATTGACGGTCTGGTATGTTTATTTTGTATCTTTTAGCTGCTTTGTCCATGGTTCGAAGGTAGTCTGAGCATATTTGATGGCCGCAACCACGGGAACCTGTGTGGATTAGGACAGTTATCTGACCTTCTTTAATGCCAAAAACTTTTGCTACTTCTTCATCGAAGATCTTATCCATCCTCTGAATTTCCAGGAAGTGGTTTCCAGAGCCTAATGATCCCAGCTGTGGTATTCCTCTCTTCTTGGCCTTATCAGATACTTTAGAGGAGTCTGCAGTGTCCATTTTTCCATTCTCTTCCAGATAGCCGAGGTCTTCTTCCCAGCCATATCCATTCTCCACAGCCCATTCTGCACCGTTGTTGAGTACTTCGTCTATTTGGCCTCCCTGAAGTCTTATCTTTCCTTTACTTCCCACTCCAGAGGGGACATTCTTAAAAAGGGTATTAACAAGCTCTTTGATCTTTGGTTTTACCTCTTCTAGGGTTAGGTTCGTTTTTAAGAGCCTGACCCCGCAGTTAATATCAAATCCAACGCCTCCGGGACTAATAACACCGTTACGCGCGCTGAATGCAGCTACACCACCAATACTGAATCCATATCCAAAATGAATATCGGGAAGCCCAATGGAGAACTTCTGTATACCTGGTAGGCAGGCGACATTTGCCACCTGATCCACAGCTCCTTTTTCAACCTCCCTAATGGCATCATCATCTAAATATATTCTTCCTGGAACTCTCATGCATTTTTTATAATCGCTTGGAATCTCCCAGACACAATCTCTAATTTTTAATAGATTTTCTTCCATACTCATAAGATATCACTCCAAAACAGGATATATTTTTTATTTTTTGTTATTTTGGGGGTTAAGTGAAATTCAAAGGTTTTTTTGTATTTATATTATATGTCTAATATGACCTGAACCATATATCCATCTTTCTTTTTTACATCCATCAGGTGGTATGTAACAGCTTTTACCTCGTCTCTAGGTTCATGGACGTCTGAATTGAATTCTTCCCCCCAGACAGTACCTTTGAGGTGGTATAAATTATCTTTTTTCTCTATTTCAACTTTGAATCTGGAAAATATTAAATATTCTGAATCATGCAAAAAAAGAAGCTCTGTAAGCCAGTCATAGAGAAGAGCACCATGGTCTTCGGATTCTATATCTATTATTCTTTCTTTTTCTGGCTTTATTTTTGAAGTATCGGTGATTACCTCGAACATGGCAAGTGCAGCGTTTTCAAAGGCTTCTTCAAGATTTTTTCCATAGGCTCGGTATCCAACATCTGCTGTAACCTCGAAAAATTCGAATTTCATTTATTATACCTCTATATTTACGTTCTAATTTTATTTACTATCATTCTTTTATTAATTTGATTTTTTCAACTCTATTCTAAGCCAGATTGGTAATCCACTTAAAGTTATTTTGTTTATTTTGTAGCTATTTTTAAAACTTGTTTTTTTTATGATTGATTCTATTTCAGGGATTTTGTAGGTCATACTTAGCTGTTTTTTAAGGGAAAAAGGACCAAACAATCTTATAAAAAGGTTTTCTTGTCTCAGGCTGGATTTTAAAGCTTTTCTAACCTTTTCTTTGTCGTGTTCTCGGTAGGTTTCAAAAAGGTATGTGGAGTGATTAAATTTCAATATACGGTATATCTCTTCAAGACCCTCTTCTGGATGATCCCATAAATAAAAACTACCGGTACAGGTAACTATATCAAAGAAATTGTCATTGTAATCACTTTTTCGAATATTTCCCCAACGAATATCTACTGGAATACCTGCTAAATTTTTTCTAGCCAGTTGAATCATTGATTCAGATATGTCCAGTCCATATAATTCAATTTTTGGGTTTAATTTGTTAATTGCGATCAATAATCGGCCATGTCCGGTACCAACATCTAATAATCTCCCTTGATGGATTTTAGAGACCAAATACTCTGCAATCTCATTTATTTGAAATCTAATAGCCTTGGCTGACATCAAGTAGTCGTATAAATTCGCAGCGAATTTAGGAAATTTAATAAAATGTTTTTCACCTCTGGTGCTCATATTGGAACCCTCAATGCACTGCATTTTCTAGTTAATTAGTTCATTGTTCCCTCATACTAAATAAAAAAAATTTTTCTAAAATTCAAAGCTAGTTAAACTCCTTTTTACCCTAGTGAAATTTTAAAAATATATATAAAATGTATATAATGGTTTATTTTTTCGTTGATTATATAATAAAACCTTATATCTAACATTTATTATTAATAAATTAATTTAACCATTTTAAAGTTATGCAACCTCTCTCGGGAACTCTTCTTTCCTTTTCTTTGCTTCTAATCCTCTTTCAAGTCTCTGAGTTATGTTTTCGTAATTTTTTACCACTTCAGGAGTTATTGAAGGTCCAATTCTTCTCAAAGCCTCTTTAAAGTGCTTTGCTGAGACTTTTTTAATTTTTATGTCATCATGGAGAGCCAGCATCCCTGCTTTTCTACATACTGCAGATATATCTGCCCCTGAGTAACCCGTTGTCTTTTTTGACAATTTTTCCAAATTTATATCGTTATCAAGTGCCATATTTTTTGTGTGAACCTTGAATATTTCCAAACGTGACTTTTCATCTGGTGGGGGAACCAGAACAATTTCATCAAATCTTCCTGGGCGAAGAAGGGCAGCATCAAGTAGATCTGGTCGGTTAGTCGCTCCGAGGATAATCACGCCTTCCAGTTCTTCCAGACCATCCATTTCTGAAAGCAAGGTGTTTACCATCCTCTCAACCACTCTTGGTTCTCCGATTCCTGTACCTCTCATGGGAGCTATGGCATCCAGCTCATCAAAAAAGACTATGCATGGTGATGATTGTCTAGCTTTTTTAAATATCTCTGATATTTTTCTTTCAGATTCTCCGAACCATTTGCTTAAAATCTCCGATCCTTTGACACTTATAAAGTTTGCTTTGGATTCTGTTGCCACAGCCTTTGAAAGCATGGTTTTACCGGTACCTGGAGGTCCAAATAAGAGTATTCCTTTTGGGGGTTCTATTCCAATCCTTTTGAAAGCTTCAGGATAGTTCAATGGCCATTCCACAGCCTCCCTCAGGGATTCTTTGAGTTCTTCCAGCCCACCAATATCCTCCCAGTGAATGTTTGGAACTTCTATGAAAACTTCTCTTAGTGCAGAAGGACTTATAAATTTTAAAGCATCCATAAAATCATTTTTTGTTACAAAAAGCTTTTCTAAGACTTCTTTTGAAATTGTCTGCTCTTCAAGGTCTAAATCTGGCAATATCCTTCTTAAGGCATTCATGGCAGCTTCACGACAAAGAGCTGCAAGATCTGCACCTACAAAACCGTGTGTTATCTCTGCAAACTCCCTCAAGGCTACATCATCCGTCAGGGGCATGCCCCTTGTGTGAATCTGTAAGATTTCGCATCTTCCATCTCTATCTGGAACTCTAAGCTCGATCTCCCTGTCAAAACGTCCAGGTCTTCTGAGAGCTGGATCCAGTGAATCCGGCCTGTTAGTTGCTCCTATTACTATTACTTTTTCTCTCTCTTTTAATCCATCGAGGAGGGCTAATATTTGGGCAACAACTCTTCTCTCCACTTCGCCTGTAACTTCCTCTCGCTTGGGGGCAATAGCATCAATTTCGTCAATGAAAACAATAGAAGGTGCATTCTCCTCAGCTTCCTTGAATATGTCTCTTATCCTTTTTTCGGCTTCACCAACAAATTTACTCATAATTTCAGGGCCGTTTATGGCTATAAAATTTGCATCACTTTCATTTGCTAGGGCTTTTGCAAGAAGTGTTTTCCCAGTTCCAGGAGGGCCATGTAGAAGGACACCTTTTGGTGGATCAATCCCAAGTCTATCAAATATTTCTGGATGGCGTAATGGAAGCTCAACCATCTCTCTCACCTTAGATATTTCAGGTTTTAGTCCTCCGACATCATCGTAGGTAACGTCGGGAACTTTTTGCTCCACGATTTCAACAGCCTCTGGACGAATTTCGACTTCGGTGATATTAGTTATTCTGACTATACCTGCAGGATTGGTGGAAACGACCGTGAATTTAATCTCTCCAAGTGAGAAGGGAGTGGAAGTTTCAAAAAATCCTCTGAATATATTCTCAACATCTGAAAATTCCCTTACAGTCTCTCTTGTTCTTCCGGGGGATACCAGTGTTAAAACATCCCCTCTTGAAACTGCTCTTCCAATGATATTTCTTTTTAATAGGTCTCCTGGAGCCATTATTCTGATACCTTTTGTTGCAGGTGCAAGTACGACTTTTTTTGCTTCTCTAAATTCTGTTTTTCTGATTGTTGCCGTTTCACCAATGGATGTTCCGGCATTTGACCTTGTAAGGCCATCCATCCTTAATATTTCGAGACCAACGTCAGCTGGATAGGCTTCTGCAACTATTGTGCCAGTGGTTCTTTTACCAATTATTTCCACAATATCTCCGGGTGATAAACCTAATCTTTGGAGTAAATCTCTATCTATTCTTACAATACCTTTACCAACATCCTGCTGCAGCGCTTCAGCGACTCTTAGCTCAATTTCGCTATTTTCTGGCATAAAATCCCTCCATGATCTGTAAAAGCAATTAATAAGAATAACTTTATGTTATTTATGACATTGCAAGAATATAAAATTTTTGAAATTAGCTTATAGTTGCAAAAAAATGTCGCAAAAAAATATTTCTGATTACTTCTCACATGCTCTCTATCTCTTCCTTTAAATATGTTGTAAACTTAGGATAACTTGCATCATTGAATCAGGGAGTGATTGATATGGAGAAAAATTATAGAAAAGTTCCAATTCCAGATCTCAGAAAAAAAGAGGAAATTATTAATCTAAAGCACATAAATTTATATGTATGTGTTATTATGGCTGTAATCATTGTTTTTTTGATTTTTAGCATAATATGGGCAGCTAGTTATCCAAACTCTAACGTACCTGCAGGGATCTAGCTTTTTTTTGGTTTAGGCGGAATTCATGCATTTTTTGATTTCCTCAGGATCGAATCTGAGGTTAATGGTTCTTGATTTACCCTTCGAACCATCTCCTGTGAATTTTGTATCTACCAACCTTAAAAATTCTAGTTTATTCAGGATACGATTGAAAGATGCATAACTCAAACCAGTTTTTTCGTTAAATAATTTATATAAATCGCCTGAAATTAAATTATCATTATCATGAACCCTTAAAAGTTCTAATAATACTTTTTCGTCATTTGATAGTGATTGCAGCGTATATAAAAGGTTGATAGATTCTGCTGTTTTCAGGGCCTCTTTCACATGCTTTTTCTCTATGACCTTGGATGCTTCAGCTTCTGCCAAATTTCCACTTGTCTTTAAAAGGCTGATTCCTACTCTTAAATCTCCATTTGAGAATGTGTAATCTGTTATATCATCTAAAAGATCTTCTGATAATATTTCTGGATAAAAACCAATTCTTACTCTCTCTTTTAGGATGTTTTTAATTTCTTCCCGAGTGTAGGGTGTAAAAACAATTTCCTGTGGAATGAATACAGAATTCACATTTTTATCAAGCGAGTACCTGAATTCTATCTCAGATAAAATGGCAAATAGACCTGTTCTGGCTCCGGGAAATACTTCATAGGCACGGAGAATATCATAGAATATTTTATCTGCATTTTTGCTGTGAAAAAGGTAGTTCACATCATCTAGGGCCACAACAAGGGTTTTGTTTTCATTGACCAGATGGTTCATTATGTGCTGATATATGCGTGAGAAGGGAGCACCAGTCTCTGGAGGGTAATGATTGAAGATCTTATGGTAGATATGGGCGAATATATTAAATCGGGTGGTCTGGAGTTGGCAGTTTATATATACACATATTACTTGGTCAGATCTATCCTCCACCTTATTGAACATTTTTTTTACTGCTGTGGTCTTCCCTGTTGCGCATGATCCCAGG
>VGTM01000097.1 GCA_016874685.1 Methanobacteriota archaeon | reverse complement strand
TAAGTTTTCTGAAAGGATTATACTTATTTAATATCAATTTAAATAATCAATTACTGTTTGTTTTATTTGATATTTATATTTTGGTAAGCTCTTAAAGGATTGATTAAATATTATGAGAGATTATAATAATTGAAAACCAAAATTAAAAAACATTGATACTGATTTTTAGAGATTATTATTTATGATATATACTGTTTAATTCATTTCGCATGATCATAGTTTTAGATCATTTTACAAGTAATACAGGAATCTTTGCAGAATTCAATGTACTTTTGGCCACACTTCCCATTAGCAACTTCTCTAATTCAGTTTTCCCATGTGTTCCAATTACTATAAGATCTGCATTTTCGTTCGTTGCTATTCTAGCCAGATCGTGAGCAGGATGTCCAACCACAAGGACTTCTTTAATTTTAACACCCTGTTCTTCTCCCTTTTTTCCTACATTTTTAAGTATGGATTTGCCTTCATCCTCTAGAACCTCGTAAGGATAGATCAATTTCTCATCAATTACATATACAGCCAAAACCTTTGCATGCAGTTTTTTGGCCAGATAGATGGCAACGTCCTCGGCTCTGGATGCAAATTCTGATCCATCAGTAGGCACCATTATGGTTTTAAACATCTATCTCACCTTTTTGAGGTGGTCTCCCACTACAAAATCCACGCCTCCAAGATGTAGAACTGGCTTTACTTTTCCTACATCCAATAAACCATTTTTCATTATATTCTCTTTAATATCGGCATGCACAACTTTTCCAACGATCACGTCGTGATCTCCAGCCTCCTGAATCCACTCAACTCTGCATTCCAGGTGAGCAACACACTCTTGGATCTTTGGCGGAGAAACTTCTTTGGAAGATATCTGGGTAAGACCTGCTTCTTCTATTTCATTTACTCCATAAGGAAATTTTTCACCTGTAATCCACAGCTTTTCT
The DNA here is from genome assembly GCA_016874685.1 of Methanobacteriota archaeon. Taxonomy (GTDB): domain Archaea; phylum Methanobacteriota; class Methanobacteria; order Methanobacteriales; family Methanobacteriaceae; genus VGTM01. The sequence goes on along the minus strand of VGTM01000097.1, from coordinate 5,808 downwards.
AAAATTGCTTCTGTTGGAATATTCACTACAAATTCCTCCTTTTCAGTAATGTTTCTGTAGGTATGGTGGGTGGTAACTGATGCAAAGGCAACAAGTGGGGGGTTCATAGAAACGGGCATGGTGAAAGAGAAGGGGGCAGCGTTTACTTCTCCCTTTGAATTTATGGTTGTCACTATAATAGTTGGTCGAGGGGCCAATAATCTGTAAGAGTTTTCACTGTCTATCTCCTCAAAAACCATTCAATCACCTACCTTATATTTTTCTTTTAGATCACCTGTACTCAATAAATATTTTGCTTTACACCTTTTTACAAATTCGCCACAAAGATTATGTGGATCACCGTCCATCACTATCTTTCCATCTTCAATCAAAATAGCTTTACTGGTAACTTCTTCAACGAAATCCACATGGTGGCTTACCATCAAAATTGATGTGTCAAATTTTTTGTTAATCCTTTTAAGAGAATTTGAAACAGCTCTTAAAGTTATGGGATCTAGATCTCCAAATGGTTCATCAAGTATTAAAACTTCTGGATTGGAAGAAAGAACCAGTGCAAGGGTTGTTCTGACCTTCTGACCACCGGATAATTCATAAGATCTTCTATCCAGAATATCAAGTGGCAGATCCAATGCTTCAAATATTGGCTCTGCATATTTTTTAACTTCTTTTTCTGGAAAACTTGGAAACAGCTCCTCCAGTATATCAGGTGAAAGTCCAATTTTTTCTAAACGCAATTTGGCTTCATTTTCTGGAACATCAGTAAGTTGGTAGAGAACATCAAGGACCTTATCACTAATTCCTAGCTCTTCTGCCTTTTTACGTGCATTGTATACAACATGTTCTCCTTTAACCCCTAATCTTGAGGCTATCTGATCTTTTATCTTTGCATAATGAACCAAGGAAAATTCTTGATGCATGAATCCTATTTTACGCCTTATGTTCATTCTCTGAATACCTGGTTCGTGCATGTCTACCCATTCATCGTTAAGTTTGAAAAATACACTCCCTGAATCTGGAAAATCAAGTCCTGCAATTATCCTAAGAAGAACAGTTTTTCCAGCACCACTTTGTCCTATCAAAGATATTATTTCGCCTTTTTTAACATCAAAATTAATTTTCTCAATATCTAAAACATTTCCACCTTTCACGAGGAAAAACCTCTTGTTTATGTCTTTAACTTTTATTATAGGCTGACCTATATTTGATGGCTCAGCTAAGGGTTCTTGCACATCCATATCCCTTACGAATTTTTGAATTATGTGTTCTGGTGAACCTTCATCAACTACTTTCCCATTTTCCATGAGAATTAATCTATCTGCAAGGTATTCATGAACTTCTGGCAGGTGGGAGACAAGAATCACCGTTACTCCCAGTTCCTTGTTTATATTTTTTATTGCATCCAATATTTCTTGTTTTGTCTTGGGACATGACATAGTAGCTGGTTCATCAAGTAGGAGAACTTTTGGTTGTTTTGCAAGTTGTCTAGCCATGATAAGTCTCTGTTTTTCTCCACCGCTTAATACGGGTGCAAAGTGTTCAGCTTTATGATCCAGACCCACGACTTTCAGAAGTTCCAGGGCACGGTCCCCAAATTCCTTATAAGCGTTTTCAAAATCAGTTAATGCTTCATCCCCATATTTTGTACCATATAACTTCCTTAAGACATTCTGAATAGTGGTTTCAGACCACAAACCAAATGATCTTTGAAGATGTATTGCTGTAGCTTTCTTTAGTTTATAAAAATCGTAGGAGTCTGAGTCAGGGGATAGTTCTATATCATCAAGAATGATCTCTCCACTTTCAAAAGGTTCAACTCCTCTTAAAATTCTTAAAAGGCTGGTTTTTCCAGAACCACTTATGCCTATTATACCAACAATTTCTCCTTTCCCTACATTGAGGTTTACATTGTCCAGTGCTTTGATCTTGCCACCATCTTCCATTTTATATGTCTTGGATAAATTTTTAACACTTATCATTGAATATCACCTTGATTTTCTGATATAAGCTTTATAAATTCTTATTGTAATTTGTTGAGACTATTATTATAGATTTCTTTTTTTAGATTTCTAAATTATACATTTCAAAATTTTCTTTAAGTCTAGAGTAGCTATTCAAAAGATCAAAATTAGATATATTTTATTGGTATATCTTAATTATAATTATTTTATTTTATATTTTCAGTAAATTTAGGAAGATAAATATTAATTTAATTTCTAAAGGATAGAAAATAAATATGTAAATTTTTTAAAAATAGAAAAATAAGAAATGGATAATTATATGTGAAAAAAGTAGTATACTTATAAAAAATAGGTGATTATCATGAGAGGATTACTTCTGGGAAGGATGCAACCGGTTCATGAGGGGCATCTGGAGGTTATAAAAATAATCCTTAAGGAAGTTGATGAGGTAATAATAGGTATTGGAAGTGCTCAGTTAAGCCATACTTTAAAAGACCCTTTTACTGCAGGGGAGAGAGTTATGATGCTCACCAAAGCGTTGAGTGAGAACGATATACCGGCTTCTAAGTATTATATAATACCTATACAGGATATTGAGTGTAATTCACTTTGGGTTGCTCATACTAAAATGCTTACACCTCCTTTCGATTATGTATATTCTGGAAATCCACTTGTTCAGAGATTATTTATTGAGGATAGATACAAGGTCACTGCACCCCCTCTTTTTAATCGGAAAATCTATTCTGGAACTGAAGTTAGAAGAAGAATGCTAGAAGGTGAGGATTGGGAGTCTTTAGTTCCAAAATCTGTGGTGGATGTTATAAAGGAGATAGATGGAATCGGAAGAATAAAACATCTCTCTAAAGAAGAGGTAAGGTGATGTGATGAGTGCCAAAATTCTCAAAAAAGGTGAAGAATTCTTTTCTATCTGTGATCTGATTGATCAGTTGCATGATAATCCGAGAATAGATGAATGTGGTGCGGTATTCTCGTTTGAGGGTATAGTAAGAGGTAGGGAAGCAGGTAAAAAAATCAATAGATTAAAATTAACCACAAATGATATCCAAAAAACAGAAACCCAACTTTTAGAACTTATAAGAGAGATAGAAGAGAAATCTCAGGTCATGGAAATTTCTGTGGTTCATTATGTAGGTGAATTTCACACTGGTGAGACTCTTTTCATTGTTGCAGTTGCAGGACCCCACAGAGAAGAAGCTTTAAAAGCAATGATTGAGGTTATTGAAAGGACCAAATTCGAACTTGACTTTAAAAAAGAGGAATATACAGATAAAGGAACAAATATTATAATGTCGGGAGGGTGATCTTGAAATTTATAAGGGACAGTGTCCATGGAAATCTTCAGCTGGACGAGTTCGAGATTAGCTTAGTTGATACACCCCAAGTTCAGAGGTTAAGGAGAATAAAACAGCTTGGATTTACATATCTTGTGTATCCTGGTGCTAACCATTCCCGATTTGAACATTCAATCGGATCAATGTATCTGGCCTCTAGACTTGCTGAAATACTTAACTTGAATGATCACACAAAAAAAATGCTTCGAGCATGTGCCATTTTGCATGATATAGGTCACGGCCCATTTTCCCATGTTTCAGAAGGTGTTATGGATACTTCACACGAAGATTTTACGTCCCAGATCATCAAAGAATCCCAACTAATAGATATATTATCTGAGATCTTCGATCCTCATGAAATAATAAATATTATTAGGGGAAGGGGTGCACTGGGCCAAATAATATCTGGAGAAATCGATGTGGATAGAATGGACTATCTACTAAGAGATTCATATTATACTGGAGTTGCATATGGGGTTATAGATGTTGAAAGACTTATATATAATATGAAACTTGAAGATAACTTACTTTTGGATAATAAAGGTGTTCAAGCTGCTGAATCGACCTTGGTAGCCAGGTACTTTATGTATCCAAGTGTATATCAGCATCACACAACCCGAATAATAAATTCAATGTTTAGAAGATGTCTTAGAAAGTTATTTGAGAGAGGAATTATTCTCCCGGAAGAAATCTATCAATACGACGATATAGACATCATGGCGATTATCAGATCTCAGGATGGAGATATAAAGGATTTAAATCAGAGGATAGAAGACAGAGAACTGTTTAAAACCGTTTTATCATTAAAACTTGATGATCTTGATAATCCTGAATCTATATTCAAAATAAAAGAAGAAAATATCATAAGAGCAGAATCAGAGATTTCAGAAGCATTAGATATTCCTGCAGATTATGTAATAATTGACATTCCTGAATATCCATCATTCGATGAGATGAGAACTCTAGTATCGGTTGATGATAGGGTGGTAAAACTAAGTGAAATTTCAAGTATCGTGGGTGCATTACAGGATGCAAGGTTTAATCATGCTGATCTATGTATCTATGTTCCAGAAGAACATGCTAAAAAAACTTCGGGGTTCTCATTCCTAGATTTCATTGATTTACCTGATTAAAAATGTTCTTGTTATAGAAAAATAATAAAAAATTCTTTAAATTCTCTTTACAATATTATATGATGTGAAGTAAATGATAATAGTGGCTATTACAGGTGCGAGCGGTATTATATATGGATTAAAACTTTTAGAAGTTTTAAAACAGACAAAAAAAGACACTTCTCTATTGATAACTGATCCAGCAAAGATTATCTTAAAACATGAACTAAACATGAATATCAATGAGTTGAAAAATCTGGCATCCAAATTTTATCATGTAGATGATCTAGAAGCTTCCATAAATAGTGGCTCATGTAGATTCACTTCTATGGTGATAGTTCCCTGCACTATGAAAACCTTAACAGCAATAGCAAATGGTTATGCAAATAATACTATAACAAGGGCTGCAGATGTTGCCATAAAAGAGCGGAGGAAACTTGTATTGGTACCCCGTGAAACTCCCCTTAGAACAGTTCATATTGAAAACATGTTAAGGATAAGCAGAGAAGGTGGAATAATACTTCCTGCTATGCCTGCATTTTACCATAATCCCAAAAAGATTGATGATATTGCCAATTTCATAGTTGGGAAGATATTGGATGTTTTAGATATTGACCACAATCTCTTTAAACGATGGCACGGAGAAATTCCATGATTCCAGATGAAGATTTCATAACAGATGAAAACATACCAGGACCAACCAAAGAAGAGATAAGATGTATGGTTATATGCAAGTCTGAAGTGTCCCCAGATGATATAGTGGTTGATGTGGGCTGTGGAACTGGTGGATTAACAGTGGAATTTGCAAAAATAGCAAAAAAAGTTTATGCTATCGATAGAAATCCTGAGGCATTGAAGCTCACAGAAAAAAATCTCAAAAAACATGGTGTATATGAAAAGGTAAATCTCATAGAGGGAGATGCACTCCAGATTTTGGATAGTGAATTGGATAAAGTTTCAGATACAATTCCTGATTTTGATATCTTAATGATTGGGGGGAGTAGTGGTGATCTAACTTCAATAATAAAAAAAGGATATAAGAAGCTTAAAAATAAAGGAAAAGTCATAGTAACCTCAATAATGCTCGAAACACGTGTTGAAGCTGTTAAAACATTACAGACTCTTGATATGATCCCTGAAGTAGTGGAAATCTCCATTTCAAAGGGTCGAATTGTGGAGAAAGGAACCATGATGCTGGCAAGGAATCCTGTGACTATTGTGTCAGCAAAAAAAACTTTAATATATTAATTTGTTTATATTATAGTAATAGACGAAACATTTAATAATAATTAGGGTTATATTATTAGTTATGGCTAACGTGAAAAGGAAGGAAATAGTGGAACATATTGGTTTAGTTGGGGTTAAAAAGGAGATTAAGAAGAGGAA
>VGTM01000096.1 GCA_016874685.1 Methanobacteriota archaeon | reverse complement strand
ATTTGGGGGATATAAATAGCCTGACCTGGCTGAACTTCTGCTGATTCATGGTCTATGTGCATCAGGCCCTTTCCTTCCAGGATATAGTAAACCTCAACAGATGTTTTCATTTTATGGGGCATAGAGGATTCTCCCTGTTTTAGAATGGCATGGGCAATGCTGAATTCCATTCCTAAATCCTGATCTTCTCGATCTGGGTGAAGGAGTTCGCAGAGAATGGTATCATCCAAAACTTTGTAATATTTGCAGTTTTTTATGTCTTTTATCAACATAGAATCAACCCCATTACATTTTTTTCTTTTAATCCCTATCTCACGCCGAGAATCTTATTTTAATTCAAATTTCAATTTTGAAAACGATATTCAAATCATGAAAATTTTTTGATATTCATCAATTTGTTATATTCAAAACATTTAGAAAGTATTATATTTTACTTTATTCTAAAATTCTATTAGGAGAATTAAAAAGTGTTAAAAATGCGAAAAACAGGTTGAAAAGAGTAGTTTAAATCAAGTCTAGAATTGTTATGAAATTTGAAGTATATGCGGACGAAACCTTCATAAATGAACATATAGGCATCGGTTGTTTATTTGTTCCTTTAAGCCAAAAAGAGAAGTTAATTAAGTCTCTTACTAACTTGAGATGTCTTGGTCCTGCTGGATTTTGGAGTTGGGACTACAAAGAATGCCCATTCAATGAAAAATGTAAAGAAATATATCATGATAATAATAATTGTGAAATTCATTATCGTAATATAGTAAAAAAATCAAGCTTTTCTAAAAAATCAATTTCAAATAATTGGATTGACTTTCTCTTAAATAACAATTTAAATAACAAGGGGCTTGTTTACTTTAAAATTCTTTATATGAACGCTGCTAAATTAGATAAAGAATATTTTGGCGAAGATGGTACTGTAGAAAATATGTATAATAGGTTTTTTAGAACTGCTATTCTAGGATCTAGATATTTTTTTGGTAAAACAAAATATAAAGAACTTTTGAGGATTTACCATCATAAAGCTCAAAGTCGTGAAATACATCCTTATTTCCCCTGGCATGTTGGCAGAAGCCTTAATGCTGAAGAAGATTTTTGTGTTGATGATGAAGAAATTAAATTTTTAGAATCAAATCACAGGGTTTATTTTGGCTCTGATGAAGATTTTAGGAACGAAGCTCAGTTGATTCAGTTTATAGATTTAATTATAGGTGCTGTTTCCAGAAACATTTTTGGACTCTCTAATAATCCACAAAAATTGGTTCTAGCTGAGAAAATGAAACCATTGGTTAAAAGATTGATAGAAAGTCCTAAGAATAAAAACAGTCGTTATCATTATTTTTTGAAACAAGATATTAGTTTTTTTCATGAACAAAAGAAAAAGAAATATAAAAAATTGTCTGGCGAAGTAGGGGAGAATCATAAGAATAACAAACAGAAATTTGACAAAAAAAGGAGGTTAGTGAGATTACCACGTACCCCCAAGGCCGGACCACTTGATGATTGGTTTTGATAATCTAAATTAAGCTCTATTACTTTCTATCCCTCCATCAAAGCTTTTTTTACCTGGAAAATACTTGTTTTTCAATAAACCAAAATAAAGAAATTTATATTTTATTCAGCTTTATCTGGAGCAGGTAAAGCTGGCTTCCCATAAAGAATCTCTGCAACCTGTTTTAAAGTGTCAAAACCTTTAACTTCCTTATTAAGAAGAGGTACTTCAGCAATAAGCTGTCCCCCAAACTTTTCATGTATGGTTTTCAACCTCTCCTGTTGCAGTTTCCTTCTTGATTCACAGAATTCACAGTCAGTCTCTTCTGGGAGTATCTGATTCACGATCACCCCATCTGAGTAGATATTGAACTTTTTTAGGGCTTCCATAGCTCTTTCTGACTCGTAAATGGACATCTCTTCAGGTATTACAACCATTTTAAAGGATGTTCTGTCAGGATCAGCCATAACTGCACGTGCTTCTCTTATTTTCTTCTTGGTAACTTCCATATCTTCCAGGGCACGGTCTTCCTCTTCCTCATCCCCCATAAAGGGCATGATGTTCTTGAATGCCTTGGCCATGCTCCCAATCTGGCGTCGAATCTTTATCATCTTCCCTACCCATGAATCCATCATTTCTGGAAAGGAGAGGAACCTCAAGGTATGGCCTGTGGGTGCAGTATCAAAAATAACAATATCATACTCATCTGTGATCATGTACTGAAGGAATTTATCAAACGCAGCTGCTTCATCAATTCCCGGAGACATAGAAGCCATATCCATCTGTTCCTGCATCATTCCCATGTCCATACCTGGATTTAAGGTTGCCTGTTCTTCCATCTTTTGCTTATATTCCTTCATGGCCACTTCCGGGTCAATCTCCACTGCATAGAGATTTTCCTTTATAGGGGTGGGCTCATGTCCAATGTTTCTTTCAAAAGAATCAGATAGGGAATGGGCAGGATCTGTGGATATTATAAGAGTTTTTTTACCTTGCTGCGCTGTCCAGAGAGCGGTTGCAGCAGATACTGTGGTTTTCCCTACTCCTCCTTTCCCGCCTATGAATACGAATGTTGTTTTTCCTTTGTTAAATTTAAAAAGATCTTTAAATGCCATTTAATGCCTCCATATTTTGTATTGTTTAAAGTAATCTAAAATAAGCTTTAAAACTTACTATAATACTACCATTGTACTATCCTAGTTTTTAAACTTATCTTATAATACTGATGTTATAAAGTTTATACCAGATTCCCTGTCTCAGTTTAAATAATTAAAAACAACTAAAAAAAAGAGGGCCGCTAAAAATTCCTATAAAATAAGTTCCAAAGTCATTTAAAGTTACAGATAGATTTAATTAAAATTATTTCAGAATTTTTATAAATATATACAAACAAAGCACAAAATATAAAGAGAAAATTGTGATGAAAATGCAGAAAAAGTTTAAGGCCGTCCCCCGGCTGGATGAAGAACAATCCATAGAAATCATAACTAAATTTGTAAAAAATAAAATAAAAGAATCCGGGGCAGAGGGTTTAGTAATTGGGCTTAGTGGAGGTTTGGATTCTACTACAACTGCATATCTATGTGCAAGATCAGCAAAAAGTGAAAAAATACTGGGACTAATAATGCCTACAGAAACCACAAGCCCCGAGGATGTAGAGGATGCTGTCTCTGTTGCAAGAGAACTTGGAATAAAATATGAAATATTGAACATAGAAAAATTAACTAAAACATTTTCAGGTATATGCCCCCACTTCAACAATGATAAACTTGCAAATGCAAACCTGAAAGCGAGATTAAGAATGATATTACTCTATTATCACTCTAATTCCATGAACCGGCTGGTTGTGGGAACTGGTAACAGAACAGAGTTATTAGTCGGATATTTCACCAAATATGGTGATGGTGGAGTTGATATACTACCACTTGGAGATCTTTACAAAAGTGATGTAAAAAGTATCGCTTCCTACCTCAAAGTCCCGGAAAATATCCTTAAAAAAGTACCCACAGCAGGTCTATGGTCAGGTCAGACTGACGAAGACGAACTGGGAATCAGCTACGAGCTCCTAGACTTAATATTATATCAACTCATAGATGAAGGATTAAGCGAACAAAAAGTAGCTTGGAATCTTAAAATATCTTTAGATGAGGTTTTAAGGATTAAAAAAATGATAAATGTATCCCAGCACAAACTTCTAACACCAAGTATTGCAAGAATAAGGTGAGGTATGTCTATGTATGCTCTGGTTTATATAACCACTTCTGGAGAGGAAGAATCCAAAAAAATAGCTGATAGGCTAGTGAGAGAGAAATTAGCAGGTTGTGTGAACATCGTGCCGGCCATAGAATCCATATATCTGTGGAAGGGAGAAATAGATAATGATTCAGAGTCTCTTCTTATAGCTAAAACCAAGGTAGACAACCTAAATAACATAATCAAAAGAGTTAAAGAAATTCACAGCTATGATATTCCATGTATACTGGCAATTCCAGTAATACATGGTTCTAAGGATTATCTGGAATGGTTGGAAAGTGAGATAGGGTAAAAAAACTATAAATACTGGAAATATTTTTTGAAATTATCTGATTTAATTAATTGATTTAATAATTGTTATGGCGGTGATCTTTTGATAGATTCCAATACAGAGGAAAAATGGCAGAAAATATGGCAAGATAAACGATTATTTGAATCTAATCCAAGTGACAAAGAAAAAATTTTCGTAACTGTGGCTTATCCATATCCCAGTGGTGCTATGCACATTGGACACGGCAGGACTTACACTGTTCCAGACGTTTATGCAAGATTTAAACGAATGCAGGGGTATAATGTCCTATTTCCAATGGCATGGCATGTGACGGGAGCCCCGGTTATAGGGATAGCCAAACGAATAGAAAGGCAAGATCCATGGACCTTAGACATTTACAGAAGCATTCATAAAGTTCCAGATGGTGAACTTCACAGGTTCAAAGACCCTAATTATATTGTAAAGTATTTTAGCAGTAAATACAAGAAAATAATGCAAGAAATGGGCTATTCAATTGATTGGAGACGAGAATTTACCACTACAGATCCACAATATCAAAAATTTATTGAATGGCAATTTAGAAAGCTTAAAGAGAGGGGATTCGTAAGGAAAGGAGCTCATCCTGTAAAGTATTGCCCTGAATGTGAGAATCCTGTGGGTGATCATGACCTCCTGGAAGGAGAAGGTGTTGGTATAAACGAGCTAACTCTGGTAAAATTTGAAATAGATGGAGCAGATGGAACCTGGCTTGTTGCAGCTACCTTCCGTCCGGAAACTCTTTTTGGAACAACTAATCTCTGGTTAAATCCTGATTCAGAATATATAAAGGTTAAACTTCCGGGTGAAAACTGGATAATAAGTAAAAACGCATATAACAATCTTATACACCAAAAAAAGGACATATCAATCGTAGCTAATGTAAATCCCATTGAATTAATTGGTAAATACGTAAAAAATCCTGTAACTGGAGAAAAACATATAATTCTTCCTGCTTCTTTTGTGGATCCTGAATATGCCTCTGGTGTTGTATATTCTGTCCCGGGTCATGCCCCAGCAGATTACATTGCATTAAAAGATCTTAAAAAAGATTTAGATCGGCTTGAAAGGTATAAAATAAAGAATGAAGTGAAAAAAATTGAACCTGTAAGTATCATAAGACTTGAAGGGTTTGGAAAATTTCCAGCTGAAGAGATGATCAACAGTTTCGCTGTTAAGGATCAGAATGACCCAAAACTTAATGATGCTACTAATGAGCTTTACAAACTGGAACATGCCAAGGGAATTATGGCTGGAAGTATACCAGAATATGGAGGCCTCTACGTTTCCGAAGCCCGGGATGAGATTATAAAGAAGCTCCTTGACACTGGTAAAGGGGACGTTATGCATGAATTCGCTGAAAAACCAGTGATTTGCAGATGTGGAACAATATGTGTGGTTAGAATCCTTGAGGACCAGTGGTTTTTAAAGTACTCAGATGAAGAATGGAAAAAATTAGCCTTCAACTGTCTGGAGAACATGGATATGGTTCCAGAAGAGGTAAGGACAAATTTCGAGTATTATTTAGATTGGTTTCAGGACTGGGCCTGCTCCCGAAGGATAGGTCTGGGAACAAAACTTCCATGGGACAAACAATGGATAATCGAACCACTTAGTGATTCCACAATTTACATGGCTTATTATACAATTGCTAAATACATGAAGAACCTTAATGCCGGGGATTTAGATGATAAATTCTTTGAAAGCGTGTTTTTAGATTCAGACCTTTCTGAAATCTCTGCAAATTTTGATAAGGATCTGTTTGAAGAGATAAAAAGTGAATTTGAATACTGGTATCCTCTCAATTGGCGTCTCTCTGCAAAGGACTTAATCGGAAACCACCTTACATTCCATATCTTCCACCATTCAGCCATATTCCCGCCTGATAAATGGCCCAGAGGTATCGTGGTCTTTGGAATGGGTTTACTTGAGGGTAACAAGATGTCCTCCTCTAAGGGTAACATCATACTCCTTGATGATGCCATAAACGCTCACGGAGCAGATGTGGTTCGTCTTTTCTTGATGGCTTCAGCTGAACCCTGGCAGGATTTTGATTGGAGAGAAAAAGAGGTAAAAGGTATCAAAAAACGTTTAGAATGGTTCTGGGAGTTTGGAGATCGGATAGAGAAGATAGTAGGACATAAAATAGACTTTAAATACCATGATATCAACCTGAAACCTAAAAAACCCATAAATTCATGGCTTTTAAGTCAGATAAACATGAGGGTTAGAGATGCAACAGAAGCCCTTGAAGGTTTCCAAACGCGTAAAGCCCTACAAGAAGCTTTATTCCTGCTTAAAAAGGATCTTGATCATTATTTCTATCGTATAGAGCATGAAGTTAGTGATGAAGATGCGAGAAGAGAGATTACAGACCCTCTGATCTATGTTTTAAATGTATGGATACGTCTAATGTCTCCATTTATACCACATACCTGCGAAGAGATGTGGAAGAAATATGGAGCTGAAGGTTTTGCATCATGTGCTGATTGGCCAGAATACAATGCTGATATAATCGATGAAAAGATTCAAAAGGCTGAAGAGATCATCCAGGGGCTTTCTGATGATATAAATGAAATAAAGAAAATCATTGACATTATTCCAAATAAAATACATATTTACGTTGCCCCTGACTGGAAATGGGAAGTTTTTGAGATAGCCAAGGAAGTTGGTAAACCTGATATTGGCAAGATAATGGGGGAATCCATAAAAAAGGATGTGCATGATAATAAAAAGGAAATAGCTGACTTTGCAAAGAAAATAGCAAAAGAAATGACCAAGATCAAGTATGTGGGGCAGTTGGATGAATATTCCATCCTGAAAAACTCTCTGGAATTTCT
>VGTM01000095.1 GCA_016874685.1 Methanobacteriota archaeon | reverse complement strand
GTTAAAATCAGATCAAATTGAGATTGAAATAAACTATGTTATATGGAATGGACAGCAGATACCTAAGTTAAAATCAGATCAAATTGAGATTGAAATCTAATTTTCCGGTTTATATAGACGTCTTGATTATAGGTTAAAATCAGATCAAATTGAGATTAAATGCACAGTTTTACTTAAATCGGCTGTGGCTGTTAATAATTCAAATTCTGGTTTTAAAATAGATTAAATACTGTGGAAATAAAACATGACCTCATTGGTGCTGCATAAAAACGCTTTAAACATCACATGCAACATCTTTAACTTAAATCATCCCCCACCAACCTCAATGCACAGAACTCCCCGCACATAGTACACATATCTTCCTTCTTTGCTGGTTTTCCTCGTCTGTACTTTCTTGGTTTCTCATGATCAAATGCAAGTTCGAACTGCCTCTCCCAGTGAAAGTTCTTCCTTGCATGAGCCATCTCAATCTCATTTTTCCATGCACTTTTAATTCCTTTTGCAACATCAGCTGCCTGAGCAGCTATTTTGGATGCTATAACCCCTTTTTTCACATCACGAACATCAGGTATGGCCAGGTGCTCTGTTGGAGTAACGTAACACAGATAATCTGCTCCAGCGCTTGCTGCAATGGCCCCACCAATTGCAGAGGTAATATGATCATAGCCTGGAGCCATATCCGTCACAATTGGACCTAAAACATAAAATGGAGCCCCTTTACATACTGTTTTCTGGATCTGCATGTTTGTCTGAATTTGATCAATTGGCACGTGCCCAGGGCCTTCAACCATGACCTGAACATGCTTCTCTCTGGCTCTCTCAACTAAATCCCCTAAAACTATCAGTTCCTGTATCTGGGGGATATCAGAGGCATCTTGAAGACAGCCAGGTCTGAGACCATCTCCCAAACTCAACGTCACATCATATTCATAGGCAATATCTAGGAGATAATCATAATTTTTATAAAGCGGATTCTCCTCTCCATTATGATTTATCCACGCTGCGAGGAATGCACCGCCCCTGCTTACAATACCCATTATTCTGTGGGATTTTCTAAGTTTTTCAACTGTATCCATGGTTATTCCACAATGGACTGTCATAAAATCAACTCCTTCCCTAGCTTGATTCTCGATGGCTTTGAACATGTCATCTTCATCCATATGAATAATAGCACCTTTTTTTCTGGAAGCATTGATCCCAGCTTCATAGATAGGTACTGTACCAATGGGGACATTAACTGCTTTCATTATCTCCGATCTTACTCTCTTAAACTGGTATCCTGTGCTCAAATCCATTATAGTATCAGCGCCATAGCTAACTGCTATCTTTGCCTTTTCTATCTCTAGCTTGATATCCTCCAACTCTGAAGAAGACCCGACATTAGCATTTATTTTTGTCCTAAGGCCCTTTCCTATACCTACAGGAATACTTTTGCTGTTTATATTCTTTGGTATTACAACATGACCACTGGCCAATCTTTTCATGAGTTTTTGGATACCAATGTCTTCTTTTTTTGCTACTTCTTTCATCTCATCAGAGATTTTACCCTGATAAGCTGATTTCATTTGAGTCACTTTTACATCCCTCATATTAGATATATAACTTGAAAGATAAATAATTCTATGATTAAAAAACTACGTGGTAAAGATATAATGATAGAGGATATACATGTTACCTCACCTGATGACCTTGTTGCAGCTGCTAACCTGAAAATGGTAAGATGCAACATTGGTGGACTTCCTGTGGTGGAAGGTAGGAAGTTGGTGGGTTTTATAACACATAGAGATATCCTTTTGGCAGGCAGCGAGGCTATGGGGCTTAAGGTCGAAGGTTTAATGAGCAAGGAGTTATTGATAGTTGATAAGGACACTTCTATAAAGAAGATAGCAAAAATAATGTCAGATACAGGTGTTCAGAGAATTCCTGTTGTTGAGGAAGGAAATTTAATCGGTTTAATAACGCAAAGTTCCATAATACATGCACTTGCAAACAATTTAGATTAAATTAAAGGTTCTGGAGATCTTGCATCTTTTTTCTCTTTCAACCCTCCAATCCGCTCTATTCTACGTTCTAAAAATTTTTTACCATTTTCTGTGGCTGCATATATTGGTATAGATGCACCTACCTTGAACATCTTTTTCCTATCACCTATTTCCCTTATATGTTTTGATGCACATGATGTTATAACATCGGCATGTTCAAATAGACTTTCAGCACCATCTCTCGAAATTTCTGTGATATGAACAGCGAATATATAGATGTTAACGTCTTTGTTTTTTTCCTCAATCTGTCTTAATCTCTCAGCATCCTCAGATGAAACTATAGTAACTGCTATATTATTATATACTTCTTCTATAGCTTTTAAAACCCCTCCAACCTGATCAATTTTCGCATTTTCAGGATCTAGGATGTTTTCAGGGCCCAATACATCTATTATTGTCTTTATCGCCGTTGTACTTACAATACCAGATATTCTACCACCAACTCCCTGTACAAGTGGGGGATTGGTGATAATGACCGTTCCGCAACCTTCACACACCACTACTGCGCAATCTATTATTCTCTCTTCCAAAAGTGTGCCTAATGTTTCAGATATTCCAAAGGAAAGGAAATCGCGCATTTTCAATATTCTATAAGATGTGCACATTCCAAAATCTTCAATTCTAAACTCAATATTTTCTCGAATTGCTGAAGGTGTAAGCTCTTTTATTCCTCTGTATTTCTCAAATAATGGACAGTAATCAATCTTAGGATTTCCAACATAAACTACCTTTCCATCTTTTATTACCAGCTTTGTTCTACCTAAAGCCTCAATTACATGTTCATCCACCAAACCACCTTAATACCTGATATCAGTAGAATTAGTTTTTTATGAATATAACTAGAATTTAAGTGATTTAAATATTTATCTTCATATTAACCAAAATTTAATTTTTATAAATTAATTCAAAGCATCTTAAAATATAAAGGATTCGATAAAACCTATTTAACATTTAAAAACATTTAATTGTATATATAAACCATTACAAAACCTTATGAATCTTTTTTAACAAAAAAATGTTTTAAAATAAATTTACAATAAAAAAATTGTTATATAAGTTATTTAGATCACTATTTGCTTGTAGGATCATCACATTCACAATAAATATCAATAGATATCAAATGAACAATGTTCATATTCCAGGCTTTCTACCACAAATATTTGTACATTTTTTTATCAAAACATGCGAATGATTTAAATATAAGTTTTTAGTATTTAGTTATATGTTATATTAACTTTGATGGTGATATGATGGGAGTTTTGGACGAACAACTCATAAAAATGCGATATATATCTCTTGTTAAAAAGGGTCTGATAGATGATGAATGTGCATCCTATATAAAAAAAATAGACATAAAACCCTGCATGATAAACAAAGTCGAAAAATTCGAGGATTATTTTGTACCAGGAACTGTATTAGTTAGTGAGAAAGCTAATTACAAATTACGTATAGAGTATCCTATGGAATAATGTATTTTTATTTTTCAATTATTATAAAATTTTAAAAATTGTAAGTTTCAGATTCAAAATCCATTTTTTTATCAATATATCTTCTCACAATAATTCTATATTTCTCTTTAAGTTCTTTCTTCAATTTCTTTATCTCTATATTCCTAATTGACTTAATAAAAAACGATTTATACTATTACGAGTTTTCCTGTCTTTGTTATACTGTATTTTCCAAATAATTGGGATGGTTTTACCAATCCCAGTTCAATAAGCATGTTTAAATGTTTATATACCATTGCTCTTGAAATATCTACCTTTTTACTAATTTCAATTGCAGTTAAGTTTTCTTGAGACAATATTTCCAGAATTTTCAATCTTGTTTCTGATACATCCATCTTTAAAACTGGTATCCTTAAAGCCTGATCCCCATAACAGATAAATATCCCGTCTACTCCCTCTTTATTTCCTATAAAACCTAATAATGGGCCTATACCTTGACCATTATATGCAACAAAAACTTCACCATGCTTTTTTGCCCCTTTTATAATATTAGAAATTTTTAAACTTGCTTTTATAGGATTATCAGTTTCTATTTTTATTCCACCGCCTTTTAAAAATTTGTCTAAGTATATCTCTTCATGATCCTTCTCATATAAACTAATTAACCCATCTACCTGCGTCTTCATGGAAACATTGAAAAGACATTTTCCCCTTACATTGGTAACTAACGTTTTCATCTCATCGCCTCGAATATAAGTATCTCAAGAATTTTATTGAAATGTTATTGAAATAATGTCTCACATAAACATATAAATGTATAGGTGATATGCTACAAAATGCCAAAGCTTATTTAAGGTATCCAATAATTAGTTTACAAAAATTATCAATTAATAGCGAGGTATTTCAATGACATTAAGAGAGACTATAGTTCCAGAAGGAGATTTGTCAACACGAAATGTAAACATCGAAATAAAAAAAGCACTTTCAGAGGACAAAAACAGTCTTCTAATAGAAACTGAAAAACAATTGGACTCTATAGCTGTAGGAATAGTTAAAGAATCCGATATTGTTTTAAAAGGTGATGTAGGAGATTTTGTTGGTGCCCTTAACGATGGCGCAAAAATATTAATCGACGGAAATGCCGGACGTTATGTTGGCAACAATATGACAGCCGGTGAGATAATTGTGAATGGTTCTGCAGACGATGGTGTTGGATTCGGCCAATACAACGGCACTATTGTGGTTCATGGGGACGCTGGTAATGCAGTAGGTCAGCTGAACAAAGGAGGCAGTATCTTAATTGATGGAGATATCGGAGATTTAGCTGGTCTTTACATGTTAAGTGGAGACATCATTGTCACTGGCAATACAGGATTATACACTGGTGACTGGATGATTGGAGGTACCATATATGTGGGGGGATCATTTGACACGGGTACCAATGCAGAGGTTCGGGAGTTAGATATAGAAGATAAATTAAAATTAAAGAAATTATTTGGCATTTACAAAAATGACGCAAGTCCTGATAATTTTATTAAAATAGAACCTAAAGAACTAAGACCTTTTTATGGAGACTAAAAAATGAAACAGATTCTTTTAACTAATCCAGAAAAATGTGATGGTTGTAACGAATGTATTGAGGCATGTGCCAAGGTAAATGGTGAAAATGCATTATTTTTGCATAAAATGACCAAGGGTTATCAGGCCATCGTTTGTCAACAATGTATCGATCCAGCATGTGCTCGGGGATGTTTCAGAGATGCTATCTATCGAGAGAGAGGTGTAGTAAAAATAAACCATGATTCATGTGTAGGATGCAAACTGTGCATGTTAATGTGCCCGATTGGTAGTATAACCTACACTGAAAAAAGAATGCTTAAATGTGATCAACAATGCCTTGAATCAAATGGAGGTAAACTGGCTTGTGTGGAAGCCTGTGAACCTGAATGTTTAGAAGCAGTCGATGTTCAAGAATATGCAGAGGGTCTTCAGAGGGGTTTTGAACTGAGAGATTCATCGCCAACATCATTTACACCAGCATCACCATCTTCTAACATTGAAGCCGCTACTCAGGGACTTTGTGTATTTTGCGGAACCTGTGAAATCGTCTGCCCCACTGATGCAATAGAAATAATTGATGACCATGCAGAAATTGATAAAACCCGGTGCATAATGTGCGGTTCTTGTTTTGCTGCCTGTCCTGTTTTAATACCAAGTGGTGCAGGTAGTATATGGGATCCAAGAACTATAGCTGATATAAGATACACTTCAAAAGCTGGAAGATATGTGCTCCGTGGTTTCGGTACAGAAAGACGTCTGCCCAACTTTGATGACATTATTATCCTACCTGCACAGGCATCAATACCTCCTGTGGACAAATACAGGGAACCATGTAACACCAAAGTTGTTTTAGGTACTCGATATGCTGAAGAACCACTGGTTTTGGAAACTCCTGTCATGATTGCTGGAATGTCATTCGGTGCTCTCTCTAAAGAGTGCAAACTAGCAATGGCCAAGGGATCATCAGTTGTGGGGTCATGTGCAAACACTGGTGAAGGTGGAATGTTACCAGAAGAAAGAGAATATGCAGATAAGCTGATTGTGCAGTATTCATCTGGTAGATTTGGAGTATCAGCAAATTATCTCAATGTTGGAGATGCAATTGAAGTTAAAATAGGACAGGGTGCAAAACCAGGAATGGGAGGACACCTTATGGCAGAAAAGGTCAGCCCTGAAGTGGCGGAGATAAGAGGTATTCCTCTTGGAACAGATGCCTTAAGTCCCGCAAGATTTTTAGACGCTACTAAAGAGGGAGATCTGGCAAAACACGTTGAACTTTTAAGAGAAGTAACTGACTGGCGAGTTCCAATTTTAGTCAAATTAGGTCCTGGAAGAGTGGATGACGATGTAAGAATAGCTGTAGAAGTTGGAGCAGATATAATATCTGTTGATGGAATGGAAGGAGGAACAGGAGCAGCTCCAGAAGTTGTAATTGAGCATACAGGTATTCCCACTCTAGCAGCGCTAGTACAATCTGTCAGAGAGCTTGAAGAAATGGGAATGAAGGATGAAGTCGACCTTATAATTACTGGTGGAATAAGAAGTGGGGCAGATGTTGCCAAAGCCATGGCCATGGGTGCCGATGCTGCTTACATTGGAACCGGTGCAATGATAGCTATGGGCTGCCGTGCATGCCGTATGTGTTACACTGGAAAATGTCCAGTAGGAGTTGCCACACAAGATCCAAGCTTAAGAGAACGGTTAGATGTAGAATTGGGAGCTATGAGAATCGCAAATTATATAAAATCATTGACAGAAGAAACAAAAATGTTAGCACAACTAGCAGGCCACGATGATATACGCAAATTCTCACCAAACGACTTAAGGGTATTGGATTCAAACACAGCAACTATAACAGGGCTAAAACTCATAGGTCACTAAAATTTTATGCTGATAAGACTTACAGTCAATTCAGCATGTTTTTTTTATTTTTTCTATTTTTTTCTATTTTTTTGATTAGAGGACCTAAAATGATTAAATATACTAAAAAAGTAAAAAAATATAATTTAAAAGATTTATTAATAAAATAAATTGAATCATTCATTTTTTGATATCTGTAAATCACATTTGAAGTAACTATTTTTGCATA
>VGTM01000094.1 GCA_016874685.1 Methanobacteriota archaeon | reverse complement strand
GAGGATCTTAGTCACAGAACCTATACCCTTGCTTCTACCTTCTCTAAATATGAGTTTTTGACCTTCCTTAATACAATATGGTCGGTATTTAAATCTAATTCTAATTTTTCCAGTATCTCCTGCTGACATGTATTCCTTGTCAAGGGGTTCAAAGACAGTGGTCTCTGAAATAGTTTCTATATGTGTAACACTTTCATAACCTTTCCTTATGGTGGTCGGATGTACAAGAATGGCGACATCTGCTTCGAATTCTCTAACAGGCTGTGTTTCATAATTTAGGTCGCATAAAATCATCCCTCTCTGAACATCTTCCATATTCGCACCCTTTATTGAAATTCCAACAACATCTCCTGCCTCAGCACACCCTATTCTATAGTGATGCATCTCAATGGACTTAGCTCCTACTTCCATAAATTTCCCGGAACTTGTAGGTCCTAAAAGTAGTTTTTCACCTTTTTCTACTTTTCCCTGTCTTATTGTTCCACTTACAACAGTCCCAACACCAATAACTGAATATATTTTGTCAATGTACATCATAAATGGTTTTTTATCAACGTTATATCTGGATGGACTTTTAAGATCCAGAAATAGTTCATCTAATAGATTCAAGCCCTCACCAGTTACAGAAGAAACTTTTATTATGGGAACAATGTGTTTATTAATGTTTTTTGCCACGAATCTTGCATCTTCTTTTGATCTTATCGTAAAAGGTATTCTTCCAACCAGTTTTAGAAGTTCAAATATCTTCTCTTGGATCTTATTAATTTTTTCACCGTCTACTAGGTCTATTTTCGTAATAACCACGATGACTGGCAGATCCATTGCCATTATGATCCCTAGATGCTCTTTAGTGATGTGAGTGGGGCCATGATCTGCGGCAATGGTAACCAGACCATAATTTAATTTCTGGCCCACTATTCCTCTGATGGTTGTTCTAAGCCATGGTTCATGTCCAACAGTATCTACAAAGGATATAACTCTGTCACATTTCTCAACAAGTTTAGATTTTTCTTTCTTATCCAGAGGGTTTTTAATTTGCACTGCTTTGCCATCTAGAAATCCATAGACAGCAAAAGAGAGATCTGCTGATAATCCCCTTTCTATTTCGTGTTTTTGGACATCCAGGAAAATCCGTGTCTTACCTGAGCCATCATCGAGCGAACCTGTTGTTAAAGTGCCAAGGAGGGTACTTTTTCCATGATCAACATGTCCAGCGACGCCTATTAGTACGTGATCTTTTTTGATACCCTGCACACTATCCATCTTGCCAATTAATATTTTGGCTACATGTCCATTAGCTGCAGGGTGCTTTTCCACTTTTAAAACTTCAGCTCCTATCTCATTGGCTATATCTTTCAAAACTAATAATGATTCTTCAAATTTATCATGAGGGAGACCTAAAATATCGCCTTTATCACCAACACCAATAAAATAAATAGCTGCACCGTCTCCTCTTTCCATACGGTACTTCATCTGGGATATAAGGCGTTGTTTTCTCTCTTCATTGAGATGAAAATTTCTGGTGAGATTTTCCTTAAATTCAATATTTTTTCTCTCACCTTTTTTTATAATATTATAGATCTCAGGCGTCATATAGACCAGATTTAATTTATGGAATCCAATATTGATCTAATTTATGGATCTTATGTTATTATTTTTTTTAAAGATAATATTTTTATAAAGCTAATATTATCAAATCTTATCTGCTGTGGTAAAACGCAAACCACCGTATTTTTCCTCTTGAAGTTCCCTTACAATCTGTGAGGCAGTTTTTAAATCATCTGTTTTTGAGATTATTCTTCTCGTTTTTACGTTTATGGTTTTTCCACAGGGACATTTCTTTTTGGAGACTCCTTTTCGGGTGTAAATCGCCCTGCCACAATCACATCTGAATATGATATACATTAAATCACGGTATTTATTATCTATTTGTTATTTATCCCATTACATTCTTTCGTTATCTATCCTATTATAATCTATTATCTACTCCCATTTAATAAGTAAATGTAACAAAGGTAAAAAAAGCTTTGTTCCCTTTGAAACCTCCTATAATCCCATTAACTGGCTTAATAGAGGTAAAAATACGTTAGGTATTGATATTAGGGTCCCTATGCTGCATCCAATGTTTGCTCCAACCACAACTATCAAAACCCTGAAAAGGTTATTCTGCCTGAAATCTTTGAAACTCTCGCATCTCCCAAATTCAACAAAATCATCAGTATTTATCTTTCTAATTTTAGCCTCTACAAGACCTGCAAACCATCCAGCAGCTAATAGTGGATGTATAGATGTTATAGGGGCTACGAGAAATGCTGTTATTGCAGAGTAGATCTTTGAGCCAGATAAAATAGATCCCAGAAATGATAATCCTCCAGTTAATAAAATGAATTCAAATAGACCAGTTTTTATGTTGATCCCATTTATTAATGCCAATACAAAAATGCCAACTAGAACAACAGGTATCAAAAATAAAATAAGCTTTCCAACTGAAAATTTTGATTTCTGGATATTTAAGAGATCATATAGTGGGGGTATCTTTTCTGGATTGTTTAAATATTCTGTAATTCCCTTTTTATGCCCTGCTCCTACAACAGCAACTACATTTTCTTCATTAAGTTCTGCAAGCATTTTTGCCATATACGCGTCTCTTTCAGTTACCAGAACATCATAGGCGCTTGGAGACATTTTTTGGAAATAGTCCATGACATCAGTTAAGGTTTCACCCTTAGTCATATCATCAACATTTTCTATGGTCTCATCGTTGCTGAGGAAAGAGCTTATTAATCCAAAAACAAATTTTAGCTTCTCAAAAAAGCTCATCTTATTTAAGGCACGTTTCAGGGTTATACTTATATCTCTATCAATCAAAACAACTCTGGAACCAACTTCTTCTGCAGTAGTTATGGCTTCCATCATTTCTGATCCTGGTTTTACTCCTAATTCGTCTCCTATTTTTTTCTGTATATATGATAGAAATCCACTAACTAAAAATAGGGTGAGTTTATCACTACTAAGCACATCTCTTATCTGAATATTTTTTTCAGGTTCTATTCCGTATTTCTGGTTGATTATATTCTGGTATCGGCTAGGACAGAGTTCAACTGCAACAACATCTGGTTTCTTATCTAAAATAGCTTCTCTAACCTTTTCAATGCTTTTTGTTGATACATGGGCAGTGCCTATTATCTCCAGTAATTTGGGTGCCATAGAAATTCACTTTTTTCATGTATTATTTTTTCATGTGTTATTTGGTCATTTATTCAATATTATGGTCATTTATTAGATTTAGTTGTTTATTTATTCATTTATAATCTTAAAGTGTCATTTTGCTGATCTTTCCATTCACATATACAGGGACAGTATCATATATATTTCTTTTCAGGCAGAATTTTACGTCATGAAAATATCCGAGTTCAGCGAGACCAGCAGATGAATTTGATTTTATAACAGCATCATTAACAATTTCATCATCAATAGACGCTATATAGGCTGCTAGGGCTAACTCATCAAGCTTGCAATCGTCATAATTTTTTAGGTGGGCTATTATCTTTCCCGCCCCTAAAAAGTCTTCAATTACAAATCTACCCCCCACTCCAGCCATAACAATCTCTATATGACTATTTGCAATCCTATAAGCCATTTCTGATACAGATTTCGAATTTATGAATGATCCAATCAGTGCTTTTGATTTTATTCCTTCCAGTATCCGTGTACCATTACTAGTGGTTAAAATAAGAATATTTCCTTCGTGTTTTTTGATTTCAACTGGTGAATTCCCAACATCAAAGCCATTTATAGTCTCGCCATTTCGCTCCCCTGCAAGAATGGCTCCATACTTTTCTGCCAGGATTTTTGCATCTTTAAGGTTTTTTACAGGTATTATTTCCTTGAAGTTATCCAGTGCAACTGTGATGGTGGTACTTGCTCGTAGGACATCCACCATGATGGCAACATCTTCAGAGAATGACTTCTCTAAGCTCAAAGAGATCTCCATAAAAACACCAAAAACAAAAATAAATGAAAGTTTTAAAAAATCGATTTAATTAGAGCAGTCTATTACAAGACTTATTCAACCTTCTCTGCAAAAGCAAAACTTCTTCTTACTGATGTTATTTTGACTTTTACCTCGTCACCCACTTGTGTTCCCGGTACAAATACTACAAAACCTTCTATATGGGTTAGACCGTCACCTTCTTTGCCCAGGTCTTCGATTTTAACGTCATATTCTTCTCCTACATCTAAAGGAGCCCTTTTGGGACTAAAACTACTTTTGAACAATTCATCACATCCTCGACCAAATTATATATGGTCTTGTATAATAATTCTTAGCTTAGGGATATATAAATCTTTTGTAAAATAATTATCTAATAATAGATTGGGGATTTTCCATGAAAATCATTACCACACCCATGTGCAAAGAAATTTTAAGGCTCGCAGGCATATCTGATTTTATTTTAAGCGCACAACCTGATTCTGCAGATGCAGATTTAGCAGTTGTGTTATCAGAGACTGAAACGACCATTAAATCTATAAAAATAAGGTTGAACACATTTTCACAGATAGCAGAAAGTATTAAGCTTCTTTCTGATATTTTTGGTACTGAAACACCTGAATCGTTTAATCATGTTTTTGAAAAAATAAAAAAAGAAAAAATTAAAATTTCAAAAATGTATAATGAAAATCAAAAAATAAAAGTTAAAGTATATTCAAATTTTTTAGGTGACATAGTAAAGGACATGGGATTTAAAGTTGTAGATAATGTAGATGAAGATTATGATTTTGTTGTATATCCAGATTATATGGAGAATGGAATAGATAATAGGATAAAATCTAAAATAAAGGATAAAAAAGCAGTTAAAATGCCATCACATAAGAATGTACCTGTAAATCCAATAGCAAGGGCAGAGTTAAGATATAAAATCTTGGAGAGGCAATTATGTATGAGACGTTGACATATTTAGGTGGAGTTCACAAGCATGAAGAAATGAAGGAGCTCATAGAGGATCTGGGGGGATTTGTGCTACAGGAATCATTTATTTCAATGGATCTGGTCGTGACTCTAGCTGTTCCAATTGAAGATGTGGATAAAATAAAAGAAAAGGCAAAAGAGCTTCTAGGAGAAGTAAAAATTGCGCCAATGGCAGGTACAGAGATCGCTATAGTATCTCCAACCCTTGCAAGGCATCATCTACCGCATTCTGCCTGTGATATTTCTGAATACCTGAGAAGATACGGTGCCAAGGACAACATGATTGGTTTGGCAAGGGGCGCTGGGAAAGGTATATCCCGAATATCAGAGGATGAGAAAAAGCTCATTGAAGAACATGATGCGGCTGTTTTTGCTCTTGGAAGCTTTAGGGACTGTATTTTGGATAAAACACATCTTTTTGAAGATATTGAAATTCCAGTTATAGTCACTGGTTCTCCTTATGTTGATGTAGCAGATATTCCTGGTGCAGACGCATATGTTGGAGGCCTGGGAAGGATTCCAAGAAGATTAAAGAAAGGTGAGCATATAAGGGCACTAAGAAAACTTGTTGAAGTTGTTGAAGGAATTTTAGATGATAGGAGAAGAATGATATCTGAAGATCCACCTATTGTGCCACCAATACTTGTTAAAACTGAAATTGAAAATCAGGTACCTGCAGTCAAGGAATGTTATTCACCAGCACCAGTTGTGAGCCAGTTGGACGGTGTTCGAGTGAAACTCAATTATAATGATTATCATGATGAGATTGGTGAAGTGATTGTAAGTGATTATGTTCTTGGAGATGTCTCAGAAATCTGGAAATCGTTAATGTATGATTATACGTTGGTCAAACTGTTACCAGAGACTTCTATCCTTTAATTGAGCTAGTAATGGGGGTTAATGAATTAATCACTTTGATTAGATAGTTAATTAGATAATTAATTAAATTATCATGTGAGTTTATGAAGAGAAGAATAGCACAATTTATAATTTTCATTTCTATATTTTCTATTGGATATTTCGCACTAAATTATTATGTAGTTTCTATAATGAGCAACTTACTACAAGTATCCAAGTCAGAGATATTCTATATTTTCCTTTTCATTATAGCATTTTCATATCCAGTAGCTGCACTGCTTGAAAGGATGATGTCAAACATTCTGACACGTATACTTTATACAATATCTTCTGCATGGATGGGAATGGTTTTTTTCATACTTTTCTTCCTTATAATATATGGAATATTAAGTCTGGGTTTGAAAATTCCTACTGTGATTGCAGGAGCAGTAATAGTCATCTTAGCTTCTATATTAAGCATTTATTCCATATTAAACGGATTCTCTTTGAATATTGAAGAAATTGAAGTACCTCTCAAGAACATTGAAAGTGGGGAAAGTGAGATGAGGGTTGTTCAGCTCAGTGATATTCACATAGGTTCTATAAGAAATTCTGGTTATCTGAAGAGAATCGTTGATAAAACAAATAATTTAAAGCCGGATATTGTATTGATTACAGGAGACATGGTAGATGGCAGTGCCAGGCTGCATAAACATACTTTCTGCGCAATAGATGAAATTAAAGCACCTGTTTTGTTTGTAACGGGCAATCATGAGATTTATGAGGGTTTAAATGAGGTTTCGAGAGTCCTGAAACCTACAAAAATAAAAATTCTACAAAATGAGATGATCGAGTTTAATGCTATACAGATAGTTGGGGTTGACTATTCATTTGACCGGGATCATCTCTTACGGGTACTTAAAGGGCTTAGAATCCAAAAAAACAAGCCCACAATTCTTATGTATCATTTTCCACAGGGATTAAATGTTGCAAGTGAAGCAGGCGTTAATTTACAGCTTTCTGGACACACACATGCTGGCCAAATATTTCCCTTTAACATGTTAGTTAGATTGATCTTTCCCTATTTTAAAGGACTATATGAATATAATGGAACCTATCTATACGTATCTCAAGGTACAGGAACATGGGGTCCGCCCATGAGATTGGGATCAAGAAATGAGATAACTTTGATTAAATTGAAACATATATAAATGTTTTATAGTTAAGAGCATAACTTATTAGACTTATAGATCAAATAAATCATGGAATATCAGTTTGCATCTGCTTAAAATCACTTTTTCCACTTTTGTGTTGAACACATAGTTTAAAAAGTTTTGTACTTGACTATAATTGTTTCATATGATTTTCCATTTATAGTAATAGACGAAACATTTAATAATAATTAGGGTTATATTATTAGTTATGG
>VGTM01000093.1 GCA_016874685.1 Methanobacteriota archaeon | reverse complement strand
GTAAGGTCTTAGGAATGAATGTCTGTTCTCAGCACTGTTAACATGGTTATCACCTTCAGCATATTCTTTTGCAGAGTGGTAGATTAAGATGATGTTCCTTGACCAGAGGATGTTCTTCTAGGTTGATGTAGATTCGTATAATCATCAGTAAAAGCTTTTATGGATCCTTCACAATGTTTTTCTATTTTTTTGCTCTATTATAATCTTTGGAGAGATTTTTTTCAATGACTAGGATGGTGTTCGTTGTTCCTCTTTCTGTTATGGTGATTATAGGTGGTTTGTCTTTTATCATAGGTGCCTATTCTTCTTTATTTGAGCCTTCTTGTTCGTGGATGTTTTTTTTAAACCTTTATTGCCTGCTGATTGGTACATTTCATCTATATTGATTTCTCCTGATAGTACAGGATCCTTAGATTTTTCAGCCAAACATTCCTTAAATTCATTAGATATTCGATAAACACTCTCCCATTTATGGCCTAATTCCTCTGATAAACGATTTGTACTTTTTTTATCCTGATTTGCTATTATATAGAACATTTCACCTAAAGGAAGATGTTTATTAGCGAAAATCGTACCGGTGAAGTCTGTGAAGTTTTTTCCACAGTTATTACAGGAATAACGTCTCACTTTTTTATTATCTGTAAAACCACGTTTATATATATCGAAAGATTTACATTCAGGACAATAAACACCATCCGCCCATCTTATACATCTAAAAATATTCAAAGCTTTCTCTTCATCAGGAATAAACAATTCCAATACTAAATCACCTGCCATATCTAAAGATATGGCCTTTCTACTATTTAAATCTTTACACTGAAAACAGGACAAGAGCGACTTTTTAAAATCTCCACTTGTAGCTTGGATATATTTATATCTTTTTAAGAATGATCATTACATATGGAGATTAATAGGGATCTTATAATACGGAAAGCAGCTGAAATTAAAAAAGCTGTAGAAGAGCTAAAACACATTGCAGTGGCTGGCAAGGAAGAATTCCTCCTAAACCCAACTACTATTGATGCTCAAAATATAAGCTGATTGTTGCAATAGAATCAGCGATTTCGATATGCAATCATGTTGCTGCAAGACTGGGAGAGAGAATACCTGAAAGTTACTCTGACTGCTTTATAATCATTGGAGAGGCAGTATAATTTCTGAGGAACTTTCTGGAAGGCTTGCAAGAATGGAAAAGTTCAGGAATATGCCGGTGCATATCTACTGGGAAATTGATGATGCTATGGGTTTCAAAATAATACAGAAAGACCTTAAAGATCTGGAAGAATTTGCACGTGAGATGGGCAGATCATGAAGATACATCAACTCGGAAATATAGAAAAGCAAGAGATTAAAAACAGTCTTAATTTCTCTCTTAGAAAGAGGGAAGAGATTATTTTTGCCTATCTCTACGGCAGTTTCCTTTATGCCAGATGGTTTAGGGATGTGGATGTAGCTGTTTTTTTAGATGAAAAAAGAGTAGAAAGAAAAGATGTTTTAGATTATGAAATATCTCTTTCTCTTGAGCTAGAGGGAGAGTTCCACCTGCCTGCAGATGTCAAGGTCCTTAACTACGCTCCCTTAAGATTTAAATATGAGGTTACCAAGGGTGAGGTGATCTTCACGAGAGATGAAAGTTTGAGGTTTTTATTTCTTGAGGAGACCTGGCACCGTTACCTTGATTACATGCCTGTGGAAAGAGAGTTTATTGAAATGCTTTTATGGAAGCAGAGTTTGTAACAAGTAATGAGCTATGAATTATTGATACTTATCCCCTATTAATTCTCATTTTATTTAGTTATTATAATATATTGATATAGCTAAAAAAGATTTCACTGAAAAATTAAAGTTAGAATCAACCTATAGACATGTATCTTAAAATTTTCTCGACAAATACTTTTATATCATCTATATCTGCCTTCATTATCCTGAAAAGCCTTTCTTTATCCATTTCAGCATATCTGTGGACTAAAAGATTCCTGAACTTAGCCATCTCCTGCAGTTTTCCTGAAAGATTCCTCTCTAGGAACCCATTTTCCTCTAGGATAACAAAAACATCCTTATAATCTGTAGGTCTTCTAAAACCTTGAGTAGCGATTATATGATTACTTATGTCTATACATGCTTCTATAGATTCTAGTAAAGCCTGTTTTGATGCTAATTCATTCCTGAAATTAGTTTTAAAGTTCTCATACCCTTCTTCTACAATTTTGTTGATCTCAGCTAGATCTCGCTCAATTACGTCAATTCTAAGTTGAATCAGCTCTTTATCCAATTCCATATCTTTCCAACCTTTTTTTATCATATTTTTCAATTAAAGGTCGGAAATCGAAGTATTCATCCATTTTCCTGACCTCAAAATCTATCCTTCTCCTTTCATCCTTTGAGAGGAGAAGCTTTCCATCCCTCAATACCTGATGGATGAAGAGGAGGGATCCAGAATTGATGACTCTGACATCCACACTTCTTTTTGTAAGTTTTTCCAGTTCCAATGCTAACTTGGTTTCAAAATGTGGATCTTGGATTAAGGATGGATCTTTAACGTAAATAGCTATATCTATATCGCTCTCCTGCCTTTCCTCACCTCTAGCGATGGATCCATATAAGTAGGCGAAAACTATTTCCTCATTTGACTTTAGATGTTGGCTTATCTTTTCTAGTGAATCATCAGTCAATCTTAAAACCTCATAAAATTTATCAGAAGATGAATTTAAATCTATACTCTCATTTTTGAATGTTTTAATATTTTAAAGTATGGACTTAGTTTAGTGATACTTCTTATAGATCTCATTTAACTTTATATCTAAAATAAATCATATGAAGGTATTAAATGTATTTTATACTGTTTAAAACATTGTTTTCTTATTATTATACAAAAGAGGGCTAAAGTTCTTTTCTACAAGTTTTAGATAGTTAATAAAAAAATTCCAAATAAAGATGATTACATAAAGAAATGTTTTGGCATTGATTCCTATAAAGAAAATGCTAATGAATAGAGATATGGTTAAGGATGCATGTTACATTAAGCTGTGCAGAAAAGTTTGATAAGCTCAAAGAATTTTTGGATTCTCTTAATGTATAAGTATTCTGTATAAGAAGATCTGGTCACATTAATGTCACCATCATATGCTTTATATGAAGGCTGTTGATGAATTTCTAAAAAATGGCGTTGAAGAAATACAAAGATGAAATTGAGAGCATAATCTTATTTGGTTCACTAGCAAGGGAAGATACCCAAAGATTCTGATATTGATATTTTTGGTGATATGTTCATATGGATATAAGAATAGGATGAGATAGGGAAAATTGTTTCAAATAAATTACCTATTTAAGAGGATGATTGAAAATGGATTCCGATTCCAAAAACGTTTTAAGGAAAATTGGAAATTTACAGAAAGAACTTGAGTATATAAAAAGGGATCTGATGCATATAGAAGAGAAGAGTGAAAAAAAACCTTCACTTTTTGGCAGTGTTAGTGGGGAAGATATCACTGATGAAATGATTGAGAAAGCCAAAAAAGATTTGTTCAGGGAAACGGAGGATATTTGATGATCCATACATTGGATACTCACATTCTTATATGGTATTTTATTGGGAGCAGGCGTTTGAATAGGAAAATCAAGGAAAAAATAAATGATGTTCGAAACAAGGGTGGCCGGTTGCTGGTGCCCACAATAGTTCTTGCTGAAGCTTTGGCCATCAAAAAAAAGGTAGGGTTAAATTTGATTTCCAGAAGATGTACGATCTTATAAAAAATGAACCAGAATTCGAAATAGTTAGCTTCACCCCAGAAATTCTGGAAGAAACTATAAAAACCCCAATACCAGAAATACACGACAGAATTATAGTTGCAACTTCCAGATTTTACAGATCTGGAATCTTAACAAAAGATAGGATAATTCTCGAGTCTGGAGAAGTTAAAGAGATTTAATTTTACTTTTCTAATTTTTTTATAAAAAATGGACTTAAAAAAAGTTGAAAACACACAAAACATCCAAAAAACCTGTTCATAACCATATCCTTGTTAAGTAATATTTGATGTTTTTATCATTGAATATTAATACTTCGCAATACGGGTTTAGCAAACATATACACTAAAATAAACAAACAACAACAATAAAAGAATAGAGGACGGAAGTATGTGTAAAGCTCATTTTATTTGTTTAAAACGATTCTATTTTACCATGCTAATTTATATCTTTTAAAAATTTTTAAAATCAGTATATAATTCAGTTTTGTTGTATTTATACAAAATTTGGAGTATCTAAAAAAGTCTTGTTGTATCGGTGTAACAGTAAACTTTATATGAGCGAAGATTATTTCAAGAATTGGACAATGTGCTTCCAGCTACATAGCTATAAAAAGGTGGTGAAAGATTTTTTTTATGATAATGATATTATCCTTGAAGGTCTCACTTTGAGCTTATCTGGATTTTTTATTGATTCCAGGACAGCATGAAACATACTGTCCACGTTGTCAGGCACGTTGAGCTCCACAATCTTTTTTTCTGATTTCTTTTTTTGCTGCAGGTATTCATGGGCAAAGGACCGGCTCATGAAAGTAACTCCTGTGAAGTCTACCTCAACTGTGTCTGAAGGAATCTTTTCTAGCAGGTGGAAGAGATCCACTGCTGAATCTCTAAAACCCAGCCGGGGGGATAAAGTTTTTGATATTTCTATTTTTTCAGCAGTTTTATTCATATCTAC
This sequence comes from Methanobacteriota archaeon, assembly GCA_016874685.1. Taxonomy (GTDB): domain Archaea; phylum Methanobacteriota; class Methanobacteria; order Methanobacteriales; family Methanobacteriaceae; genus VGTM01. The sequence continues at coordinate 2,543 of VGTM01000093.1, read as the reverse complement.
CATCTCATGATCATAAATAAGAGCTTATGTTAACATAACCCCTGGGGATCCTCAGACTGATAAGTGTTCCGTCTATCCTATACTTATCTCCCAACTTATATAATAATGGGTCGTTGCTGCTGATATAAATGGCACCATTCCTGGAGGCTATGAAAATCTCCCCATTAGCCCCCTTAGTGAAAATGTTAACTATGGTGTTGATTCCCCATCCACGGTGTCTGAATTCGTCTTTTGTGGAAATACCGTTAACTGCTTTGTCAATGGCATCAGCATCATTCTCATAATGAATTTCATGCCTCAAAAAGTTTCCAGGAATTGATATTCCATTGTCAAAGAAGCATATCTCAATAAAATTTTTTTTAGGATATTTTTGAGCCATTATAAATGCCCTTTCAAATTCTGAATGTTCGTATATGTTGTTAGTAAGCTCATAAACTAGATAATCAAGTGCTTCAATGCCACCATAGCTTTCATCAGTTAATTTCAATATTTCTTGTAGTATTTGATCCCGGGCGGATTTATCATCAGGAGTAAGCTCTCTAAATGGAACGTAGCTCTTTTTCCTTCTTTTTGATGGATTGAGGATAATTGATACATAACCATGGACATTTGGATTTACCCTGACTTTTAGAGAATTTTCAATTATGAACCCTAAAGTAGGTAATAAAGTGGTTGGATAAAAAAATTTGTGGTGGGTTAGGTCTAGATATTCTGATCCGTTATGATTTGCACGTATTTCACAAAATTTAGAAAAATTATTCACCAATTCAGGTTCCATAAAAAGATACTCCTCTTCACTACTATAAATGCGATGCCAAAATTATTTTATTGGATTTGACTTTCGTGATGGTTGCTTATAAGTAGCTTCCCATTTTATGCATGCAACTTTAGGAAGGTGTCTGAATGTATTTATTTTATTTCTTTCTAAGAATTTATATTTTATTTTATTAGGATTTTTTGATCAATATCTAGGATAATTATATAATTAATTATCTCAGTTTCCTTAACATTATAATTATATCTCTCACCATCAAGACGTCAATAAGAATCAATAAAGCCAACTTCTTTTTACACTAATGCTATGTTAAATTTTCTTTTCAAATTTTTTAAAAACAATCTTAAAAGTTAAAAAATCTAAAGACGAGATGAATATCATAACGAGTAGATGATTGCTACCACATTAAAATTCTATGAAGGTTTTAGAAATGAAAAAACGATTATTTATTACATTGATTCTAGTTCTTGTTCTCTCCCTCCTCTGTGTTTATTTTGTGAATAATTATGAATCCCATCTTGATTATCCATCAACTGGAGCTATATTGTCAGATTATCCTGAAGGAGAGATGGTTTCAGTGTCTGGAGAAGTTATGGGTGTTTATATTGATGGATCTGAAATTTTTGACAATTATCATGGAGAGAAAGTGATATTTATTGTGAAATCTTCTAGTAATGTATCAATTGGTGATAATGTTGCTGTTCTTGGCATTCTTGGTCCTTCATATGAAATTACAGCTTCAAAGATCATAGTCTCAGAAAAATGGATGACTGATTTTGTATATCTTAGATCTGGCCTTGCATTTTTTATCATAGTTTTTATATTTTATAGATACTGGAGATTCGACATAAAAAACAGAGAATTTATGGAGAAAATAAAAAAGATGCCAGACTGGCTAACACATATACCTGTGGCCTGGACAGCCTGCAAGATTTTAGGGTTTAAATACAGGCAGTTTGATGGTGAGGGTACATCTATAGCCATGCTAGGATCAATAATTCCAGATATAATAAAGATAAGTGTACCCCTGGAATCTCTTGGTATTATAGATGTATGGGATTATATTATGCCAGTTCACATGCCAGTTGGATCGCTGATCATTGCAGGTATCATCTCACTCTTCTTCAGGGACAAAAAGATGGTTTTTATTTTTCTAGTTTTTGGAATAGTTACACATTTCAGCCTAGATCTCCTCCTAACATATGTAAGTGGTGGAATTTATCTCTTTTATCCATTTAGCTGGGATACATATCAGCTCAGGCTTATATCGACTGTTGATTATAATATTACAATTTTAGCTATTCTGGCTGCCCTTTTTGTTTATTTATTATCCTATTATATGGAAAGAGGTCATGCTAAAGCTCATTAAATTTATCAATATTCAAATAAATCCGATTTCTGTAATATAATTCAATAACAAGATAGAAGCCCATAAAAGATAACGATCAAACTAACTTTAACCATTAATTAAACTTTTTATTACAGTTAAAAACGTCTAATTACACTTACAGATGAAACACTGGCCCATCGTCTTAAATTAGCTCAAAGTCACTGCCCCAAAATATTGATAAATATTAAAAACTTTAATACTCCACTATAATTAAAGAAATCACTCCCTAGATTTAATATCTTCTTCAACAAATTCTAAAACCTGAAAAATGTCAAGCTGGTGGTTTGGAAGAATTTCACTGCCATGATGGAGATGGTGAGGAAATGTTTTCAGTTCCGGGTGGTGGGGTGCGTTATCCCACCTTTTTATCAATTTTCC
>VGTM01000092.1 GCA_016874685.1 Methanobacteriota archaeon | reverse complement strand
AAAAAAATTCAAGAATAAAATAAAAAAAATAATTCAAAAAAAAAAAAATTAAACTAAAAAAATGATTATTTTTGCAGGTGCGTACATGTTAAAAATAGTTGATCACATACTGGTACAGGAAAAACTCACAAAAATAAGAAAAACTGGAATTGATCGTGTTCATTTTAGAGCAGGGATCATTGAAATCGGAATATTACTCGGGTATAAATTTGCAGATACACTGGAAAAAGAGAAAATTGATGTGAAAACACCTTTAGGTACTGCAGAAGGGATTAAGATAAAAGATAAAGATAATCTAGTTGTGATAACTGTTTTGAGGGCAGCAATTCCACTGGTAGATGGAATACTAAAGGTATTTGAGGAAGCACAATACGGAGTCATAGGTGCCTCAAGGAGTGATGAACATCCATTTAAGGTAAAAGTAGAATACATCAAAATACCAGATTTAGGAAATAAAGTAGTTATAGTTGCAGATCCAATGATTGCAACTGGAAACACCATGAATTCGATCCTAAAATCAATAAAAAAACATGGTAATCCTAAAAGGCTCGTAATATTTAACATCATCTGCACAGAAGAAGGAATAAACAAGGTTTTCAAAAGTCATCCAGATGTTGAAATTTACACCTGTTCTGTAGAAAAAGAGCTCAATAAATATGGATACATCATTCCTGGATTAGGAGATGCTGGGGATATCGCATTTGGTAAACCATCTTAGTTTAGAGGGGTGTTATTGAGCTCAGATAAGCACATTAGATATTATTAAGTAAAAAAATATCTAGGAAAAAAATGTTATATTTAAATTAGTTTTTTTTATCGTGGCTCATTTCCCGGGTCCCCAGGGTCTATATAACCATCCCCTCCACATGCATAACATTCTAACTTGCCAGCGCCATTACAATCTAGACATTTAGTTTCTTTGTTTAAGCCAGTACCGCCACATTGTGGGCAATTTGAACCATTATCTAATTTTCCACTAGCAAAGCAATAACTGCACTCACCATATCCGGTTCCATCACAAAATGGACATATATCCCACCCCTTACCATTGCACCATGGACATTTTTTTTGTTTTGCACTTGTTTGGGTATTTATTTGGTTACTTTGATCATTTTGTTCAGTGAGATTAGTGTTATTAACACTATTGTTTGTCATAACTGTCTGGTTCCCGGTAAAATTTACTCCTATATAAGCTACAACTGCGATTAATGCTAATATCACTATTAAAACCAGTATAGGTATTTTTCTATATTTCATTTTCATTACTTCCATTATTAAGTATCCATTTGTTATATATTAAAGTTTCTTATTATTATTCAGAAAAATAATACATAATAAGTCCTGATATTTCCAAAATTTGTTATCCTGATAAGCACCAGAATATGGATATAATTACTAAAAACTGATGATTCTAAATAAAACATATTTTAAGCAAAAATATGAATATAAATGTATCATTGACCCTTAGTAAAAAGGATCCAAATTCCATCAATCAATATTATACAGCGATTCACCATAAGCCACAGCAACTATTCCTGGAACTCCATCCACTTCAAGCTGGTAGATGGCTTCCATACCCTCCTCTTTAAACGCAACCACTTTTTTTGATATCACCTTACTTGTAAGAAGTGCTGCTGCAGGTGGAGTCACCATAAAAACGGATTTTTCCGTTTTTAAAGCTTCAACAGTGCCCCTACTTAGGGCACCCTTCCCAATGTGTATTTTAACTCCCGCTTTTGCAAGATGTGGGATACTTTCTTCAATTTCTTCCTTATTGCTGGTTGTTGGAGATATACCTGCATCACTAACTGCAGTGTGCATTATGACTGATCCTTTCAGATCCAATATTTTTTGTCCTTTTTCTATGGCTCTAACCAGTTTAGGGAGGGTAGCGTCCCTTCCAGTGAATATCTGACCGTAAATTTCAACCTTATCTCCTATCTTCAAATTTTCAATTGTTTCATCGGTTATGGGGGTTTCAATTTTTTTCATAGTTCACTCCTTTTTATTAATGAGAAATATAATTTTTAAATAATATTTAATTTTTAATAAAATAATTTCAAAATTTAAAAAAATGATTAAGATTTATCGACTTTTTTAATACTTTTAAGATCCTTTAAAAACTCTAAAAGATGTTCTAGTTTTATATGTGGCATAACAACTATCCTTATGGCTTTTGGATAGGAGGATATTGAAACTGCCCATCCTCTCTCCTCAAAAAAACTATAAATATCTTCAACTGACATTTCATTTGATCTAAATGCAAGAATGTTCAAGGTTGGTTCAGTTATAATTTCAAAACCTGCATCAGTGATACCCTTAAATAATAATTCGGTAAGTTCCATACATCTTTTTGCTATTTTTATGTACCCATCTCTTCCCAGATGTTTCATTAAAGCCCATGTTGCAGCGGCAGCGGCCCCTGTTCTTGTACCTACAATTGTGGACTGTTTTTTCTCAGTAAGATATGGTGTTTCGATACTCATATTATCCAAATACCTTTTTTCTCTAAACAAGATCCCACCAGTGGGGATAGGTGCCAATCCCATTTTATGAGGATCTACAGTAATAGAACAGACCCCATCAAGTTTGAAATCAAACTCAGGTAGTTTATAACCTATTTCATTTAAAAAAGGAATTACAAAACCGCCAAATGCTGCATCAACATGAAGATATAAATCATTATCTAAACACAGATCTGAAAGCTTATGGATTGGATCTATTTTTCCAAGTTCCGTTGTTCCAGCAACACCAACTATTGCAATAGTATCAGCAGATATAAGTTTTTTTACAGAATTTATATCAACACAATAATTTTCATCCAGCTCAGCTTCTTTAAGTTCCAGACGTAAAATATCTGCCGCCTTCCTAAAGGAGAAATGTGCCGATTTTGGGACAATTATTTCGGGATTTTTTATTTTACTGGAATTTCGAGCTGCTCTCATTGCCATTATGTTCGCTTCTGTACCGCCAGTTATTATATGACCAAAAACATCCCTACATCCAAGTAAAGTTCCAAGCGTAGCTATTACTTCATCTTCCATCATCTTGGTGCCCTTAAAAAGACCAGGATCCCCCAGATTGGATTCTAAAAACATAGAATAAGCTTTTCTTCCCACTTCATGGGGGCATGTGCACATCGAACCCAGAATTCTACCAGATCTATGAGTTAAATCTTTTTTTTGGAACTCTTTGAGCTTTTCAAATACATTGTGCTCTTTGTTACCCTTTTTATCCATTTTGAATCCCTGAAAAATTTTAAATCCCTAAAAAGTAGATAATTAAAAAAATGTTAAAATTAATTAAAATATATTAGAAAAACTATTCTAACATGATTTTCCTTGCCGCCTTCACTACCAGTTTCTTTTCAATCCTTGCAACTGTTTCTCTAACTGTCAGGACTGCATCAGTATTAGCAGATACACTGTCAATTCCCAGTTCAACCAGTTTTTCAACAATATATGGAATACTTCCTGCCTGACCACAAATACTTGTTTTAACTCCTGCCTTGTTACATTTCTTTATAACTCTTTCTATAAGTTTTAAGACAGCTGGATGACCTTCTGTGTAAAGTCCTGAGACATTTTCATTGTTTCTATCAATTGCTAAGGTATATTGTGTTAGGTCATTTGTTCCAAAGCTTGCAAAATCTATACCTTCTGCAATAAAGTCTTCTATTACCATGGCTGCTGCTGGTGTTTCCACCATTATACCAAATTCAATGTTCTTTTGAGGTTTCAGGCCAACTTCTCTGGCTATTTCCTTAGCTTTTTTCAGTTCATCAGGATGCTGAACAAGTGGTAGCATTATCCCAATGTTAGTGTATCCCTGTTCATGGAGTTTCTTTATGGCTTTAAATTCAGCTTTTAGAATCTCTGGCTCGTCAAGTTCACGTCTTATACCTCTCCATCCCAGCATTGGGTTATGCTCATATGGTTCATCTTCACCGCCTTCAAGGGTTTTAAATTCATCAGTAGGAGCATCTAGAGTCCTGTACCATACTGGCTTTGGATAGAATACATCTACCACTTTAAGGATGTTTTCTACGAGTATTTTTATAAGTTCATCTTCTCTTCCGTCTTTTATGAATTTTTTAGGATGTACTCCATAAGTTAACATCATATGTTCTGTTCTAAGGAGTCCTACGCCATCTGCACCAGTTGCAGCAGCCCTTTTTGCTGCTTCTGGCATGCTTACATTTACTTTAACATCTGTAACAGTTAAAATTGAAGGTTGAACAAATGTGGGGGTTTCTTCAACTTCTCTTTTCTCTACCCCTTTCAATTTTCCTTTAAATACTAATCCTTTATTTCCATCAAGTGTTACTATTTCATTTTCCGATAAAATCTTAGTTGCATCCGATGTTCCGACAACACAGGGAATTCCAAGTTCTCTTGATACTATAGCTGCGTGACACGTTACCCCACCTTCATCTGTTATTATTCCATCAGCCCTTTTCATGGCAGGGACCATATCTGGTGTGGTCATAACTGTGACTAAAACATCACCCTTTTCAACCTTATCCAGTTCATCAATTTTTCTTACAATTTTTACAGCACCTGACGCCATTCCCGGGCTTGCACCCAGTCCTTTTGTCAATATAGTTCTTTCACTTTCCTCTTCTTCATCTTTTTCCTCAGATATTCCAGTTTTATCCAGTGTTGTTACTGGTCTTGACTGTAACATGAATACCTTATCATTTTCAATGGCCCATTCAGTATCTTGAGGGAAATCATAGTGTTTGTGGATTCTGTTCCCCAGTTCTACAAGATCTGCAATTTCATCATCATCTAATACCTTTTTGGTTTTCATATCATCTGGAACTTCTACTTTCACTGTTTTCCCTTTGACTGGATCCTTCTTAAACATTATATTCTTTTCACTTACCTTAGAGTCCAGAATTTCACCTGTTTTTTTATCTACCCAGTATGTATCTGGAGTAACTGTACCTGATACTACTGCCTCTCCTAATCCCCAGGCAGCTTCGATTAATATTTTTTCTTCACCTGTTGATGGGTGTGATGTAAACATAACTCCTGCTTTCTCAGCATCGACCATTTCCTGGACTACTACAGCAATATAAACCTTCGAATGATCAAAATTGTTTTCCTCCCGGTAAAATATGGCACGGGCCCCGAAAAGAGATGCCCAGCATTTTTGCACATTTTTTGCAACTTCTTCTACACCTCTAATATTGAGATAGGTGTCCTGTTGACCTGCAAAAGAAGCTTCAGGTAGATCTTCAGCAGTTGCAGAAGATCTTATCGCTACAAATGCGTTTTCCTTTTCGATTCTCTCACATAACGCATTATAAGCTTCTATTATTATTGTTCTTAATTCATCAGGCATGTAAGCATCCATAATTATCTTTTTTATTCTGCGGGAAGCTTCATGAAGTTCTTTTGTATTGTTAACATCTACAGCATTAAGAATGCCCATTATTTCGTCAGAGATCCCTGTATCTTTCATAAATTTTTTATAGGTTGCTGATGTAATAACAAAGCCTGGTGGAACTGGAATCTCTGCTTGAGTTAGCTCTCCAAGGTTTGCGCCTTTCCCACCGGCTATTCCAACATCTTCTTTGTTTATTTCTTCAAAATATGCGACAAACTTCATGCTGATCTCTTCCTTTTTTTTATTTAATTTATCAGAAATCTTTTTTAGATATTTATTTATTGTTTAACTAATTATTTAACCAGTTCTTCTCCCTTGTCAATAAGAATTCTACAAGGCACTGGAAGCTTCATAGAAGCTCTTCTAAGTGCTTCTTTTGCATCTTTAAAGTTTTTCTTGTTGGTTTCAATTGTTATAACCCTCTGGTTTGCTTTAACAATTGCAACTGAGCTTATTGGTTTACCAAACGCCTTTCTCATACCATCCTGAACCCTGTCAGCCCCGGCACCAGTTGCCATTGGGTTTTCTCTGACGATGTGGTGGGGATAAACCCTTATCTTAAGATGATAACCCATTCTACCAGCTCTTCTCTGTAAGTATCTGTTAGAAGCTATTCTAGCTGCTTCAAGTGCGTTATGCTTAATATGTGCTGGTGCTTTCACCGCGAGACTAAGTTTTAAAGGGAATTCCCCTGAAAGGTTCCCCATATCAAAATGAACTACCTTTGAACCTGGTATTCTTCTTATATATTCCTTTCTTGTATATGCTCTAACCATTAATAATCCTCCTTAATGAAAAGTTAAGTATTGAGTTTAAGTCTAATAAAACTTTAAGTCTATAGTCTTAATAAAGCTTGCTACCTAATAAAATAATATACAAACTATCATCTTAAAGGAAAAAAATTGTGACTTTGAACAGGTATTATAAAAAAGTTAACCATACCTCATACAAATTAAAACCAACATATAGTGCAATCGATTTATTGGGATATGGAAAGAAGATTTAATTAACAAAAAAACAAGAATATTTTTATTTATAATCTTTTATTTATAATCAGGAGCTAAAATATGCAGGTAAAAACTGAAATAATTTTTGAATACAAAAATAAATATCAAGCAGATACCGCATATAGATCCCTAAAACCTGATAACATGAATTTTGTAAGTTCTTATACTCAAAATAATGATCTTATATGTAAATTAGAAGGTGATTCTCTAAGAACAATTCTTGCAACTGCTGATGATCTTATTTTCTGTGAAATGATGATTGAGAAGATTATAGATTTTATAGACGGTGACGATTTCATAGAAGGTGACACACCATGAAATTTAGGTTAAAAGGAGAAATATTATTTAGTAAGGAAGCAGATGAAGCTCTTGAAGATATTAAAAATTTTATTGAATTTGCCAATAATGAACTATTTCTAAAAGGTGTTCCTGAGGACCAAAAAGAGGATGCTTCCAGAATAACGGATTGGAATTTAAAAGAAAATATTCTAAAGCTTAAAATTGTATCTGGAAGACGCGGAAGAGCACATGACGCATTGCTGAGGATGAAAAAACCCCTTTCACAGGTTTTAGGGCCCAAATATCACATGGGAATTAGAAAAATTCATATAAACGACTATGAAATTGAAATACCAACAGAAAAAAAGGTTGAAATAAAAATAAGTGACATTCCCTATGTTTCAGATGTTTTAGTTAAAGAAGATAAAGTAATCTTAAAATGTAAAGATTTGAAGGAAGGAGATCTCAGAAAACATGTTATAGACAGGATCGTAAACCTATCTGGTTCAATTATTGCAAAATCATCTGTATCAGGGACTTTAACAGTAACAAGGGATAAAGAAAAACCCACAGATATACTCACCAAAAAAGTAACCAAAGCCACTCCGGGAGAAATCATAGCAAAAAGTGAAAAACATGAATATCTCTTTGATGGAGACCCCACAGAAGAGGCCGCAAAACTTGGATGGGCAAAGAAGTTTCCAGGAAGAGGTCAATGGTT
>VGTM01000091.1 GCA_016874685.1 Methanobacteriota archaeon | reverse complement strand
CTTGAAGTCTCTGTTGTATGTAAGCAGAGCGGATGTATCTGACAGCTCTGTAAGTACACCTTCTGCCTGGCTAAGGATCTCCATTCGGGTTTCTTTTAGCTTTATTTGCCATTGTTCTGTGTTCATATTATCTCTCCAGTAAATTATTGTCTTTTAATACCTGATATAAAATATTACTTAACGCTGTTATTGTTGTATGGTTTAATTCAAAACCCATTTCCTTTGATACCACCTCTAAAATTTCGTGTAATAATCCTTCTTCCTGAGACTCTATATGTTGATCATTATCTATCCATATTTTCTGAGACCAAAGACAACTTGAAGCTCCCACATCAACACCATCATTAGTAGCTCTATTATTACGCATTTCAATAGTAAAAGTTTTACCATTAATTTTTATTTTATCAGGGATTTTCATAACTGCTCCTTTAATCTCATAAAATCATCTGTTAATCTGAAATATGTCTGGTATCGTTCAGCGATGTTATCCTCAATTAAACGATACATTATATCCCTGCATGTCCTGTATGATAATTTGGTGTATCTTACCATCTGGTATATGTTTATGAAACGTGAGTTTTGTGAGCGCAGGAAATCTACGGTGATTTTAGGATATATCCGCAGCTTTTGCATTAATTCTCGTATTTCCATTAAGAGATATCCTCCTTTTTGATTTGTTTAAATAATGTTATGTTATTGTATGGGAGTGAAGAATCTACCAGCACAGGGACACCACGAAAAAATGTTTTTTGCATAGGTGTTTTATTATTAGGATTAAGTGTATGTTTATCTAATATTTGTAACCATTCCTCGTATGCCTGTACGCCAATAATAAATCTGTACTCTGTATCAAATTGATCGCCTATTATTGGTATTGATTTGTACATAGTTCTCATTACATCTAATATCATTATTTCTCCTTAAATTCATAAATTTTTATTCCATCCATATTTCTGGTATAAAGAACACATCCCTGAAGTTCGAGTGTCTTATTTATTTCATCAAATGCTTCTCTTTTAATAAGAGTGTCGTAATGCACTATGAAGAGGAATTTAGAATTTTTGTTCATAGAAATTATTTCAATTTTTCTAAATAAAAGTGCCTTTGTTATTCTCCACCATATGCGCATGTTTACCTCCTGATTTGTTTTAGTTTATTTATTTTAGTTTATTTGTTTATTTTAATTTTTATTTGTTTTTTTGTCAAGACCTTGACAAAAGATTTTAAGATAATATAATTTTAGACATGAATGAATCGCAGTTAAAGAAAAAATTTAAACAGAGATGGCCTGGATTTGTTTTTAATATATCTGATAGATATAACTCTGGTGTGCCTGATAGCTGGTGTGCTTATAGGCACAGAAGTATCTGGATTGAGTTTAAGGTTGATTATAGGAAATTGACTAAAATGCAGCAATATAATATGGATCTGCTTAAAGAGCATGGTATCAAGAGTGGTGTTGTTACTTATAATAACAAGAGGAAACAGTATGAGGTAAACTTTGACGGTAGAAGTAGCGCTTCGTGCTCACTTGACTCGATTATTAACTTTATAATTCAAAGGATATGAGATGTTAATAGCTTTAACGATAATTACGGTAGTTGTTTTACTTTTTTTAGTGTTTATCTTCTGGTTTTTTTATAGGTTTGTGAAATCAGTAACGATAGAGCTAAAGGATGATATGATTTATCACAAAGCAAAGATTATTGGGGCCATAAATATACTTGTAAAGAAATCGGATGTTGAGGTTCCTGATGTTGAGGTTATGTCTGATGAGAAAATAATAGCTATTGAGAAAGAGAGGCTTGCGGATGAACGAAGAAAAAAAGATTTGTGGCGCTAAAAAGGTTAACGGGCAGCCGTGCAGATGTCATCCGATGGACAATGGCAGGTGCAGGCTTCATGGTGGAAGGAATATTGATGATAAGCGCCCTAATTTACCTGGAAGGCCGCCCACACACGGGATGTATTCCAAATATTTAAAAGGAAAGATTTTTGAACGCAGTGAGGAATTTATGATAGATAAAGATTTTCTTTCTTTAAGATCTGAAATTGCTATTGCGAGATCCCTTATGGCCAACTTTTTGGAAAAGTTTGATGAGGATAAGGTTACTTTTGATACTATTGAATCAATAAAAGCACTTCTGGAACAGATAAGGAAGTTAAATGATACTTATGTTAGAATAGAAACGCAGCGCAAGTATGCTTTAAGCCCGGAAGAGGTTATAAGGGTTATAAAAGAAGTAGCTTTGATTATAAGAGAAGAAGTTAAGGATGATGAAATTTATAAAAAAGTGCAAAGCAGAGTAGAAAGGATAAAAATATGAAAGCGCATATGATAGTAACTGGATCAGAAGCTATGGAAGAAATACTGGACAGGATGGCAGCGTGTATAGTAAGCAAGATTATGTATAATAATGGAATCGTGGAATACCAGCCAGTAATATATGATGAAGATATTATTATAAATATTTATGGCAAAAAGTATATAATTCCTATATCACTGATTATTGATAAGGAAAAAGTTGTTGATTTTATGAATGATATTGCTTCAAGTGATACTTATGTAACAGATATTATTTGCCATGCTAAAATTAAGGAGAAAAATGAAAACAAAAGACCTTGAGATATTTTATGAAGGAACGCCAGTTGGTGAGCTTATCCAAGTTGATATTGTCTTTAAATGTGGGCATCAAATAGCGGTAATTGATGAATTAAGAAAAACCAAGATCATTGATACTGTGTTTTCTTTGGTAATTGACGGAAGGTTTAATTATGTTAAAATTGATAGGAATAGCATTGCTATGTTAAGAATTACAATTAAACCTTATGGTGGTGCAGGTGAAAGAAAACATACTGAAACTGTTGTCGGCGGAGTTAGAAAAGAAGAACGCAGAAGATAGTATTATAAAGTGGATTGATGTAAACGATATAAAGAATGAAAAATTTCAGCCTATAACTTTTGATAAACATCCGTTCCTTGTTGATATATACCTTGATTTTTCCACAAATCAGGTTCAGGTTAAGTGTGCCCAGGTTGGGCTTTCAACTTCTGCTATATTAAAAGAATTATATCTTGCTAAAAATAATAATTACAACACTATTCATACGTTACCTACGGCAGATTTTTCTAATGAGTTTGTTAAATCTAAAGTTGATCCTATTATAAAAGCTAATAATCAGGTATTTAATGTAACTAAAAAAACTGATAGTGCAAGACATAAGGAGTTAGGGATTGCGCACCTTTTTTATAGAGGGACATTTACAGAGACAGAAGGTATTTCTATATCAAGCGATGTTCTGGTAAATGATGAGTATGATAGATCTAATCTTTCAGTTATAGATACTTTTACCTCGAGACTTGATTACAGCGACTATAAAAGAATCTGGAAATTTTCTAATCCTACGATACCTGAATTTGGAATTGATGCTTTATATAAGGGTAGCAAGCAGTATCACTGGTTTATAAAGTGTTCACATTGCGGTGAATGGCAATTTATGGTGTGGCCTGACAGTATTGATTTTAAGATGAAAATATTTGTATGTGTAAAATGTAAAAAGGAAATTACTGACGAAGATAGGCTAAATGGACAATGGATTGCTAAATATAAAAACAGGGAAACCAATGGATACTGGCTCTCACAGCTATTTTGCGTTTGGCATGATGCGACTAAAATAATTAATGATTATCAGACTAAGAAAAGGGATGTATTTTTCAATTTTACTCTTGGAATGCCGTATGAGGGAAGTGATGTAAATGTAAAAAGTGAGCATATTATGAGATGTTTGTCCTCTAATATTGCAAAACCTGGTGTTAAAGCTATGGGGATAGATCAGGGAGCGGTATTTTATATTGTGTGCGGCGGAGTAAACGGGATAGAAAGAATTTATACAGTTAATAGTTGGGATGCAGTAAGGGAAGAAATATTGAAATATGGCCCGGATATTTGTGTGATAGACGGACTTCCTGAAACAAATAAAGTGAAGGATCTCCAGAAAGAATTTGGAGAGAACAGAGTTTATCCTGCATTTTATAAAGATAAACCAGAGGATCCCAGGACTGTAAGATGGGAAAGAAGAACAACTGATAAATCTGCTACAGCGGTATATATAGATAGATTTAGGAGTATAGATAATTTAATATCTAAAATTGTGGCTAATAAGATTGTCATATTTACAGAGGTTAATAACCCCAATGTGGAGATTCTTATAAAACATTTTGAAAGTCTTTATAGGACAGAAGAAACAAATAGAGTAGGGCAAACTTTTTACGTGTGGAAATCATCGTCAAAGCAGGATCATTTTGTTCATGCAATGAATTATTGGGTAGTTGCGCTTGATAGGATATATCACCTTGACAGGCTTGATAGTGAACTTGATGAAAATAAAAGACCTCATAGGCAGTGGGAAACTCCAGAGGAAAGGTTGGAGAGATTTGATGATGAATATATGAACCAGGATTATCCTGAATATCTTAAAAAAAGGCGTGATATATACCTTAGAAGAAACACCTTGACAATAGATTCGGATTAAGTTTATAATTTTATTTTGATGATACATGTATTTAAATGTGAAAAATGCAATAAAACATACGAGGAATATATTCGTATTTCTGAGCCTATTACTTCAAAATGTCCTTCATGTAAAAAATCTGCTAAAAAAATCTTCGGTTTTTACGGGATTAAAATTGGTGAAACATGGCCGCAATATAATGTTCAGGCGGATAAGACATTTGATAGTAGGCATCAAGAAGATTCTTATTTTGAAAGTATAGGTGCTGTTAAAGTATGACAGAGCAAATTAAAAGCATAGATTCAAAACTTAATTCAATTCTTTCGGGTATAAAAGAAAGTGAGCTTGAGGAGTCAAAATATCTGTCAAGAGAAACCATTATGACTGATGCTCAAATAGAACTTATTGATAAAGTTTGTGAGCCAATATTTAATTACTGCAAATCACACCGCCAGGTGTATATAGATAGAAAAGTTAAAAGTTATCTGACGTATATTGGAAAACAATGGGACATGAACCAGCCTACATTTAAGACAATTCCAGTTACGAATATTATATGGGGCATCATTGAGTATGAAGTACCATTAATGACTGAAAATAGGCCAATAATTAAAGCTGCTGCTGGCAATCCTGTGGATATTCCTTACGCTGAAGGTATTAATAAAGGACTGGAATATGTTTGGGATAGTAACGAAATGACGTTTAGGCTTCCATTTTGGATGAGGGATGTTTTGGTAATAGGCGATACTTTTGGAAAGATTTACTGGGATTATAATATTGAAGAAATTGTTATAGATGATGTAGAGGCTGATTATTTTTATCCAGAACCTTATGTCAGCGATGTTAAAAAAATGAAATATGTTATTCATGCTGAACCCAGGCCTTTACATGATATAGTTACAATGTATCCTAATGGGAAATATGTAAAATCTGAAAATGTTCATTCTCCTATGGCCGAGGCTGTTGCGGAAGAGGGCGATACAACACTGTATGAAACAAGAGAGTCCCTTGATGCTGAAGGTGTATATACATCTAAAGAAGGAAAGTCAGTTAGTTACAGAGCATTAATTAAAGAATTATGGATTGATGACAAAACTACAACTATTAAATCAAAACCAGTTTTAGATGAATATGGTATGCAATCTTATGAGATGGTTGAGGCTGGTGAATATAAAAAAGATAAAGATGGCAATTTTATTCCTCAAGTTATTCACTACCAGGAAAGAAAATATCCTTATGGAAGGATTATCCACTGGGCAAATGGAATATTGCTTGCTGACTTTGTGTGCCCTTATGAGCATGGCAAGCCGCCCTATGTTCACTTCAAAAATGTTAAAATGAAACGTTCCTTCTGGAGTTATGAAGATCCATATCAATTAATAGCTATTCAAACACAACTGAATAAAAGAAAAGCTCAAATAGACTTCATTGCAGATCAGACAGGTAATTCTGTTTGGGTTGTTGATGTAGATTCTGGAGTTAAGAGATCACAGATAACAAATCAACCCGGGCTTATTGTGTATAAAAGAACTGGAAGTGAGGTTAATAGATTATCACCTCCGCCTATACCAGAGTATTTATTTAGGAATATTGATGATTTAAAATTTGAGGCTAATTTTGTTAGTGGACTTCACAGTGTTGTAACTGGAGATAAGCCAGGCAGTATTACTGCTGGATCGGCAATAGCTGAACTTATTGAAAGAGCACTTGTCAGGGTTAAGGAAAAAACAAAATATATGGAGGCGTCTATTGTTGATTTAGGTAGACTTGCAATGAGTTATATGAGGCAATTCTGGATAGAGCCCAGGCAATTTCCAGTATTTTCCAGTATGTCTGGCGGAGTTAATAAGGTGGTAGAATTTTCAGGGAAATCTTTATCATTTGATCCAAAGATTCGGGTTATAGCAGGTTCAACAATGACTACATCTAAAACATCAAAGTTTGAACAAGGTGTTGTAATGCTTAGATTAGGAATTATTGACAGGCAGGAATTTTTAGAGTATATTGAATACCCGAATGCGGAAGATGTTTTAGTAAGATTACAACAGCAGGAAGAACAGATGCAACAGATGCAACGAGAATCTGAGGATAAAGAATTTCAGGCTAAAATGCAGGGATATTTGACAAAATTGAAAGCAGCACAAATTAATAAGAGTGCTAAACTTGAAACGCAGGTGCTTGCAAATAGAGGCGCTATGGAAGAACAGGTTTTTAATTTTAATGATCTTTTAACCAGGCCATACTGGACTGGTGAAGGTTCAAATATAACAAGACCAACTGGACAAGGAGTAATGTAAGTGATTAAGGAGTATAGCATACTAACCTTAATTTCTTATATCTACCAACCAAGAAAGGAGTCTATTTATGGGTAAAATAACCATAAAAGGGAAAGAATGGGATGAGGATGAGCTTCTGGCCGAGATTTCTAAGGCGGATGATTATACTCAAAAGACACAAAAACTTGCTGAGGAGAGGCAAGTAATTGATTCAGAGAAATTGCGTCTGAAGGACTTAATGGACTTAGATGAATATAGAAGGGCTCATCCAGATTTTGATGCAAATTTAAGAAAATTTGTAACGTCTGATGTAGAAAAAAGATATGGAAATAAATCCCAGCCAGGCCAGAACTTTACCAATGTAAGTCCTTCTGATTATAGTGCAGGTTCTCCTAGTGATGAAGGTTATGAAGATGAGCCGAAATATATAACGGAAAAGGATTTAAAGACTTATCTTGATGATGTTGAAAAAAGGGTTGAGGCTAAAAATGAAGCTAAAAGCAAAGAAAAAGAAGTTAATAGTGAAATTGGAAGGCAATATAACTTTCTGCAGGCAAAAAAATATAGCAAAGATGAAATTAATGTGATTATGGGATTTGCTCAACAGAATGGAATGTGGCCTATCAATGCTGCTGAAACTTTAGCTTTTAGGAAGGTTGTCCCTGATAGATTTCACGAGCCTGATCCACAGATTGTAGATCCTAAAGATGTCAAGATATTAAAAGGTGATTCGTCATCTGGTTTTGAACTTCCTGATCCAGAAAAAGATCTCATAGCCTATGGCAATGACCCTGCCGAGTATATGAGGGCCAATATAGATAAATTTGTTAAAAAGGAGTGAGTTT
>VGTM01000090.1 GCA_016874685.1 Methanobacteriota archaeon | reverse complement strand
GCTGCAGCAGGGATGTTTTGGCGGAGGATCTTGCCCGAGAGGCGAAATGGACACGGTTTCCCAAGGCAACCGGTACCGGAGCAAAAGAAGCGAGAGCGGTCATAGCCGACTTCTTCCATATCCGGCGGGGTATAGCTACCGGCGACAACGCTTTTTTCATTCTTGACAGAAAAGAAATTGCGGCAAGAGACCTGCCTTTGGAGCTGTTCCGGCCCATCCTGCCAAGCCCTCGCTATCTCGTCGAAAACGAGATCCTTGCCGATGCGGATGGTTATCCCCTGCTTGACCGGCAACTCTTCCTGCTCGACACAAAACTTCCTGAAGAGGCGATCAAAAAAAGGTATCCGGCACTCTACGCATATCTTGAAGAAGGGAAGGCAGAGGATGTTCACGAACGCTACCTGTGCCGCAACCGTACTCCCTGGTATTCACAGGAAAACCGGCCTTCTGCTCCTATTTTGTGCACGTACCTTGGCCGCAGCAACACGAAAAGCGGGCGACCTTTCCGTTTCATTCTGAACAATTCGATGGCTACGGTAGCGAACGTCTACCTCGCACTGTATCCAAAACCGCAGCTTGCAAAAGCTGTCTCTCAGAATCCCTTGTTGATTCGTTCAGTATGGGAAGTTCTGAACCTGATTACTCCCGAACAGCTTCTCGGGGAAAGCCGGGTTTACGGCGGAGGTCTTCACAAGCTCGAACCGAACGAGCTTGCCAATGTCGATGCATCGCAGATAGCTGAACTGATTCCTGATATTAAGCTGGAATCGGGTGTGGAGCAGTTGGGGTTGTTTTAGAAAGAAAAATAATGTGCGCCCTCCGAGGTGTCCGCATTTCCGCAGGCGAGCACGTGCTCGTATTCACGTGCGATTGCTCCGATTTCGACAAGGGCAGGTATGTTTCGCTTGGTGCGTTCGGCGTTGCGGTGGTGATGGTTGTCGGCGGGAAGAAAAAATAAGATGAGCTAAGAACGCCAGCAATTATTTTGGCTTTTAATCGATAGCACTATATTTAGTAGTGGTATTTACTAATATACGCGGTTGACAGTGGAGTTGTTTTTTTTGCAATTTCTGTTTGTGTTAAAAATATGCGTTTATATAAGGCGATAACTATTAAGGGCTATTGGCGAAGTGATTTTCTTGTTTAATTTAATGGTATTTCTTATACGGATGTAATGAAAATATATCTATTCTTTTTATGTTAGATATAAGTATTAATGGGGATGTTAAAATAAATAGTTCTGTTATGTTGCAATTGCTTTCATTGTTAAAAGAAAATAAGTCGATAATAGTTAATGCTGATATAGTGAATGTTTTAGGATGTATTCCTAGTGAGTCTGTGCAGTGCATAGTTACATCGCCTCCTTATTGGGGAATACGAGATTATTGTATTGATTGTCAAATAGGTCATGAGGATACGATAGATGAATATATAGATAAATTGACTGAAGTGTTTTTGCAATGCAAAAGAATACTGAAAACAAATGGCGTTATGTGGCTAAATATAGGTGACGTATATACAAGTGGAAATAGAGGCTATAGATGTAATGATAAAAAAAATGGAGCTAGAGCAATGAGTTTTAGACCAAAAACACCAGATGGATTGAAAAGAAAAGAGCTTATTGGTGTGCCATGGCGTTTAGCGTTTGCACTACAAAAGGAAGGTTGGTATTTAAGGTGTGATATGATATGGAATAAGCCAAATGCATTGCCTGAAAGTGTTAAAGATCGGCCGTCACGATCTCATGAATATGTTTTTATGATGAGTAAAAGTGAAAAATATTACTATAATAAAGTGTTTTTGAGTGAATATGGTATTGCTGGCGCTATGAAAAAATTAAATAGTGTTATAAATGTTAAGAATAAAAGAAGTGGGTTAAGGCATTATGCGGCTTTTCCTGAAAGTTTGATTGAACCGTTTATTCTTTCGTCATGTAAAGCTGGTGATTATGTAATGGATCCCTTTTTTGGGATAGGAACTGTTGGAGTTGTTTGTGAGAAATGCGATAGAAGATATCTTGGAGTTGAGTTAAATCATGAATATATAAAAATGGCCTTGTCAAGAGGACTAAGAAGTTGTGATGTGTTATGAAAAGCATTATTATAAAAGTATGGCCCGAAATTGTCGGATATTATCCTTTAATTATAGTGCAACCTAAATTGATGAGGATTAAGAATCAGATAAATCCGCTTTTCTTTGATTTTACTAATACAGTACAGGTTACTTCTTCAGGGTTGAATTGCTTTTTGTTTAATATTTTAAAGGAGATTAATTCATCGCGCAATACCGGGATATGGGAGACTCATAATCATTTTATTAATGATGCATTTAAAAAGTCAATAGATTTGAATTTTTTCTCAATTCTTAATAATTATAAGAAAGGGCGAGAGGATTTATGGAATGAGTTATTCGTTAGGGTGCGTGAAGATGAGATTGTTAATGTGGATAATACGGGTAGAAAAATTGTATCATATCCTATATATATGATTGATTTTCAAAAGTACATAGACAGAAGAGATGCATTGGTTGATGTTAGGCGATGGATTGATAAAAAACTTATGAGATATTCTGAAGAGTATCGTTTTTCTGTGAAGCAATTTGAGGTTGTAATAAATGAAATTATAAAAAATACAGCCGACCATACATCAGTTAACGCATTTATTGGTATGGATATTATTTACTCATATGATGAAAATACTCTTGATGTACAGTTCTCTGTGACTGATTTGGGCGTTGGGATAAATGAGAATGTGAAAAATATGATAAAGCACGAGTTGATGTCGAGATATAAGTTCTGGGATATAACTCAAACATATAAAGTTGCATTGTCTGATGGTTATACGACAAATTCCTCTTCCAAGAGAAATCGAGGAATAGGTATGAGCCTTATACTCCAATCTGCAAGAAATATGAATATGATGTTATCAGTTTTTGATGCAAAAAGTAGAGGCTTGCTAAATAAAATAGAGGATATTTCTCATAAAGAGATTAGAAAGAATTTTTTTAATGTTGATAGATATATTGGGTTTGCGTATTTTGGTCATATTAGTTTAAATAAAAGATGAGAAAAATATCTTTTTCAGCTGATTATGGTTATTCAGACCTTGCGGATGCAAGTGCTGTTGATGAATTGTTGCTTTTGTTTGTTGATTGTGTTGACAATGAGTATTGTCTAGATTTTCTGGGGTGTTTTATTGATTATCCTACTACAAGTGTATTGATTGATTATTTTATAAGTAAATTAAGTGGCAATAATAGGAAACTTATTGTTTTAACAGATCTTCTTTTGCCAGAAGATATTCTTCTAAAATTATTGTTTATAGGAAGTAAATATGTTGTTGTGGAAAAATCAGAGGTTTCAGTTGTGGATTGCGTTAAGTTGTCATCGCGCGAAAATAATATGTGTATAACTGTTAAGGTTTATGGGCAGGAAAATAATATAATTCGGGAGTATTTGTATGGATAAAGATTCTAGTTTAATATATCTTTTTGAGGCAATAGATAGAGTTATTAGGTTCTTGATGCATATACAGGATGTAAGAAGTCAGTTTTATGATTATGATGATAATCAGGCGAAAACGAGTTTGGTCTACATTAAAAGCTATGAGGATGCGGTTGATAAGCTGTTAAATATACTTGTGTTATTATATGATAAGATTTGTGGTGAAAGTTTTCAAGAAGAGTCTGCCTATAGGACTATTGAGGGAATTATTAAAACGATTGGTTTGTTGCATAATGAGTTGCATTATTTGCCAAGGCCATCAGAGCCCATTGAGCTAAAAAGATTTGGGAGGATAATAAATAAAAGTATTATAGGCTTTAATGATTATAAGGTTGGTGATGAATTGGCAGAAAAACCTTCTTATCCAATATATTTATCAGAGAGTATTTCTGAATCGGCATATTTGACTGACCCAATTCAGGAAATTAAAAAATATTATATTAATCCATTGATATGTCAAGTAAATGGTGAATTTGGATTATCTCTTGATAGGTGTGAGTTTGAATATGTTGAAAGTGCATTATTTCATTTGTCTATTCCGAGAATAGATGCAAATAACCCTATTAGATGGCCCTCGCTTATTCATGAAGTTGCTCATAAGCTTATGAGAAATGAATATTTTAAGTCAGGTGGTATTTATGAGGATTTTATAGAATTATATGATTTTAGTGCAAGGGAAGAGATGGATACAATGATGAGTAATAATGGATTGACAAAAGAGGTTGTAAAAAAATGGTTAATTGAGTGTTGGTGCGATTTATTGGGTTGTATAATGATGGGGCCGTCGTTTTGGTTTTCACAGAACTCTGCATTTTTGTTTGGTAGAAGTACGATTGAGAAAAAAGAAGGGTATCCAACACCATATTTTAGATTAAGATTAATGAACGTTATACTTCGTCATAGATTTGGCGAAATGATAAGTGATGATGTGGTGAAAGTAATGAATTTATCTATGAGCCTTTCAAAAGCCTTTGAGTTGGAGTTACAAGAGAATTTGTTCAATAATAGCGCATATAGGAATTTGTTTGTTTTTTTTCGGATTTTTTTTCTGAAACATTTTTTTTCTGTTGATGGGGAATCCGGAGGCTTTTTAGATAGACGAATGAATGAGAGTATAGCCTCAATTGTTAGATATAAGAATCTGGCCGATGGTGATGCTATGAATATAGCAAGAAAGAAGCTTGCTAAAGGTTATCCGATACCATCAATAAGAGTTGATGGGGACGTATTTAAGGAGCGCCCTGCGCAAATACAGGAGATACTGCATATCGCTAATATTTATAGAAATACTGGCATGCAAGAAGAGGTTTTTAATATATTAAGGGAGGAAATAAGTGATGTTAAGACGAAGTTAATGGCTATTTTTAAAAGGTTTGATATGTCTGTATTAAGGTCGATACAAGTATCTGAATGGTTTGATTTGTATGATTCAGAGTCAAAAATTGGTGATATGATTTATGATGAAAGTCAGCAGCCTGAGAAAGGATATGGTTTGTTGAACGATAATTACATATATCAAAAGATCAAGAGTGACGAATTAGTTATTATTCCGATAATGAATATATCTGATCAATTGGGCTCAACATCCTTTGATATACGGCTTGGGACGTCGCTTCAGGTATATATGCATACAAAGTATGGTGTGGTAGATTTTGTGAGTGGAGACGTTCTTGGTAATTCAAGAACATTAGATCTTGATTATCTTGAGTCATTTACTATATCGCCAAGTCAATTTGTTTTGGGACATTCAATGGAGTATATTAAGTTACCGGTAGATATGGCTGCGCAAGTTGAGGGAAGAAGTAGTTTTGCTCGATTGGGATTGCAGGTTCATATGACAGCAGGATTTGTTGATCCTGGCTTTGAGGGGGTTTTGACATTTGAAATATATAACGCCGGTCATAATCCGATAAAACTATATCCGGGTTTGAGAATTGGTCAATTACGTTTTATTCAAATCAGTGAGCCAATGCGTCCATATAATAGAAATATAGATGCAAAATATGGCGGACTGCTTGTACAGCATGAAAGTAAGCAGTTTAAGGATAGCGAGGTGGGGAAAATTAAAGAAAAAATTAATGAATATCATTTTAAATGTAGATGACCTTTTAGGTTTTATACTGGTATTTCTTATAACTTTTTTATTTGCTTTTGCTGAACTTATAAGTAGGTATAAGCACGTTAAGAGACTCATCAGTAGTAGTGTTGCATGGTTTTATATGATATTGAATTCTGTTTTTGGTTTATTTACATATTTAATTATACGAGAATATGACATAGCAGCGCTTGGGGTAGTAGATAATATTTTTTTAAAGGGAATTATTGCTGGCTTACTTTCGGCTACAGTGTTGAGAAGTTCATTCGCAAATATAAAATTTGGTGATGCAAATATATCGGCGGGTCTTGGTTTTATCATACAAACAATATTGAGTGCTGCAGACAGAGCATATGATCAAGAAAGATCTTTGTTGGAATTGAAAGAAATGAGAGAAATTATGAGTGGTATGGACATAGATCATGCAATAAAAGATCTTCCTGTATTATGTTTGCGCATAATGAATAATGTTCCATATGATGAACAGGCTAAGCTAGCAGACGCGGTTGTTAAAATAAGTGAAGAGGATGACTTACAAGATGATACAAAGTTGCTGATATTAGGTTTTACATTATGTAAGATTACTAATTTGCGATTATTAAAAGAAGCTGTACATACAATGAAAAAGTATAGTAGGGGAACTGAGGATAAGTATAAAAAGCAGGTTCAAAGAAGTGAAGAGAAAAGAGCGGAATTAATGGCGTTGCTGGAAGAAATCAATGCTGATAATGATGAACATTAAAAATATCATGTTATGATAGATCCAAGAGCTAGTTATATTGGCTTTTTAGACGGTTTTAAAGCTGCTAATATGCCGAAAGTTGTAAATGCATTTAAATCAAAAATGCCTCTTATGTTGAGGTATATTGATTCAATACAAAGTATTTTAAGTCAAGGTGATTATGATGGTAAAGATGTTGTGATTGAAAAAACTACTGAAATAAAAAATGGGATTATATCTGGTTTCGATAGTATTGATAGTATGAGGGTGTTTGCGGAAAAATTAAGTAAATATATTGAAATATTTGTTGAGAGATATCCGTTTAAGAAAAAAGAAATATCGAAAGATATTAAGAATATCGCATTTACATTTATGTTAATAACTAGCGATTCGAGAGATGATGAATTAATAGATGCCGCTATTAATATGGGTGCTTATATTAAAGGAAACCTTTAAACGCTTGGCGTGCTTTTGACGGAGTAGGGAATGGAGTAGTGGGCATCCTGTAGTGACAAATCAAAACGAAAAGTTTTTTTACTAACAAACAGTCCCTCCAAGTGCTTGAATAAGAACGATATAGAGCGGCGGGTTGCTCACCTTTAAAGAATCTCAGGCTGCTCGATCCGCGTCGTCAAATTAATTTTCCTTCGCGGCGGGGCACTGCTCATCCGCGGCAACGTCAGCAAGTCTTATGCCACGGCTATTTACCTACACGATTCCCGTCGACGACGGAGCTGCTCCAAATCCATTCTACGGTATGTGTTCTCTCGCTATTTGCAAGCCGGGTATTCGTCGGGTAGCAAGACCAGATGATTGGGTTGCGGGCCTTGGTTCAAAGAACGCACCAAGTGGAGATTTGAGCGACCACTTGGTGTATGCCACGCGTATCGAGGAAGTTCTGTCTTTGCGAGACTACGACTTTAACGCCAGTTCCCGCTGGCCGCATCGCATTCCCAATATTCAAAGTACTGCTCTCCAAGACCGACTTGGTGACTGCATTTACGACTTCTCCAACGGAGATCCTATTCAAAGGGCTGGTGTTCAGGTGAATTCAAATTGCAAGTGCACCAAGAGCCATAGGCCAGAAAACTTCATGAGGCGTCCGGTAACTGAGACACTTCCGTGGTCGATGGTTTAACCATTTTACGGCTTCAGCAATATCGTCGTCATCCGCGTTACAAAAGTCGTATCCTTTGGGAC
>VGTM01000089.1 GCA_016874685.1 Methanobacteriota archaeon | reverse complement strand
GGAATTTCCACCGCCCAATTCATCAACAGCTATAAAAAAACTAAGAACTTTTTTTGGAGGCGCAGCAGCAAATGTTGCCATTGTTTCTTCCAAATTAGGACTTAATTCAGCTCTTATATCCGCTGTTGGCCATGATTTTATGGATTCAGAGTATCACAGAAAACTCAAAAAGCTGGGTATAGATACAAAAAGCATGATAGTCATTGAAGAAGAAAAAACCCCCATGGCATATGTTTTTACTGATTCAAACAATGATCAGATAAGTTATTTTTACTGGGGAGCCGCAGAACACTTTAAAAAATCATATCCGCCTGAAAAACCTATAAAAAGGGCAAAGGCAGTTCACCTCGCAACTGGCGACCCAATTTTCAATGGAAGAGCTGGAAAAATAGCCCATGAATATGGAAAGCTCATATCATTTGATCCAGGTCAGGATCTCCATATGTACTCTCCTAAAGAGCTTAAAGACGTTGTTAAAATTTGTGATATTCTTTTTGGAAACCATTATGAGATTGACAGAATCATGGGAGCTTTAGATATGGATATGGAAGATTTAAGGGAATTTGGTCCAGAAATTGTGGTTAAAACCTATGGTAAAGATGGTAGCATTATATATGCTCATAAAGAGATTAAGATAGATGCCATTGTTAGGAATCCATTTGATCCAACAGGTGCAGGTGATTCATATCGTGCAGGTTTCCTATATGCTTATCTGAATGGAGAAAAACTTGAAGATTGTGGAAAATTCGCATCCTCAGTTGCCTCCTTTGTGGTTGAAGCAGAAGGATGTCAGACAAATATTCCAGATTTAGATATGGTAAAAGAGCGAATGAAGCAAATGTGGGGTTAATAAAACTTATAAATCAATTTTAAAATATTGAAAGGTTATACAATTATAAATAAAAATATGGTTTTTAGAATCTTATTGTTATAATTATGTAAACAATATCTATTTTTAAGTTGAAGATAGATAATGAGATGAAATCATTAAAATCAATAAATGAGATTAAGAAAGAAACAGAATAATTTGAAAATAGAATAATGTTTATCAGATCTTTTTCAGTCAAATCAAGAATCAATATAGATATATCATAAATATTATTCACTATTCACTGTATCTATTTATTATTTCCCAATAAAAAGACTGAATTGGGTGATTTAAACTTATAAAACTATAAATCACGAACAACATGGTGATTCTATGACACAAATGGATGAAGCAAGAAAAGGCATTATAACAGAGGAAATGAAGGCAGTTGCAAAATCTGAAAATGTTTCAGAAGAGTTTATCAGAAGATCTGTTGAGAAAGGAACAATTGCAATTCCAAGCAACATAGCGAGAGATATTGAAGCTGTTGGAATTGGGAAAGGTCTGCGAACAAAGGTGAACGCCACAATCGGAACCTCCACAGACATTCTGGATGTGGATATGGAGGTCCGGAAGGCCAAGGTGGCAATGGAAAATAAAGCTGACACATTAATGGAACTCAGTGTGGGCGGGGATCTGGATGCCATACGAAGAAAGATATTAAGCATCACAAACATACCTGTGGGGAGTGTACCTGTTTATCAGGCTGCCATAGAAGCAATAAGAAAAAAAGGCGCTGCTATTTATATGGATGAAGATGATATGTTCACTGCCATTGAAAAACAGGCCCAAGATGGTATAGATTTTATGGCTATACACTGCAGTGTTAACAAAGAGACTCTAAAGCGGCTTAAAAGGCAGGGTCGTGAAGGAGGACTGGTGAGCAGAGGGGGAGCCTTCATATCTGCCTGGATAGTTCACAACGAGGTTGAAAACCCTCTTTATAAAAATTATGACTATGTTCTTGAAATTGCCAAGGAGCATGACTTCGTGATCAGTCTGGCCAATGGAATGAGAGCTGGTGCCATTGCTGACTCAACAGACAGGGCTCAGGTTCAGGAACTAATCATTTTAGGAGAGCTTGTGGACAGGGCAAGAGAAGCAGGTGTGCAAACCATAGTTGAAGGTCCAGGACACATTCCATTAAATGAAATAGCTGCAAATGTAATGGTTCAAAAGAAACTGTGTCGGGATGCTCCATTCTATATGCTGGGACCTATTGTAACTGATATTGCACCTGCATACGACCACATAGTTTCTTCAATAGGGGCAGCAGCTTCTGCATCTGCTGGAGCAGACTTCATATGTTATGTGACTCCTGCAGAACACCTGGCACTGCCTTTCCCTGAAGATGTAAAGGAAGGAGTAATTGCCACCAGAATCGGAGCATATGTTGGCGATATGGCAAAAGGCATTCATAACGGTGAACTCGACCTTAAGATGGCGAATGCACGTAAAAAACTGAACTGGGAAGCCCAGTTTGAATCTGCAATGTGTCCAAATGAAGCTAGAAGGATCAGGAATGAACGGCCACCAGCAGATCCTGACACATGTACTATGTGTGGAAGTTACTGTGCTGTTAAGATTGTAAATGAATGGTTGGATGATGCAAGCACTGATGTGTTTGAATAAATTCCATTGCCATTTTCTATCTTTAAAATCATTCATAATCGGATCGCTGGTTGATTCTTATATTAATTTATATCATGATTTTATTTTTTAACATAGGTGAGCTAATTGAAACACTGGATTGAAAGGATAGCGGATGATTTAATCAAGTGGGGTGTTGAAAAACACGTAGTTGCAAGCGGCACATCCATATCGGGTTCCATACACATCGGGAATTCTTGTGACGTTTTCATTGCAAACGCTGTAACACTGGCCCTTAAAAAAATAGACACTCCTTCAAAAACAATCTGGATTGCAGATGACCATGACCCCCTAAGAAAGGTCCCATATCCTCTCCCAGCAGGTTATGATAAATACTTGGGAATCCCCTATTCTAAAATTCCCTGCCCAGAAGGGTGTTGTGAAAATTTTGTTGAGCATTTCCAAAAACCGTTCCTTGAAACACTTGTTGATTTTGGAATAGAACTTGAAATCTATTCCGGGGCAAAGATGTATGAAGAAGGAACTTACAATGAATACATTGGAATAGCTCTGAAAAATGCAGCTAAAATAAGGGAAATATTCAATAAATTCCGGGAAAAACCCCTTAAAAAGGACTGGTTACCCTACAATCCCATTTGTAAAAGCTGTGGGAGAGTTAACACCACCTATGCTCATGATTATGAGGGGGGTACTGTTTATTATCGGTGCGAATGTGGTAATAAAGCTGAAATGGACATAAAATCTGGTGAAGGTAAGCTCACATGGAGAGTTGAATGGGCTGCCCGTTGGAAGATATTTGAAGTCACCTGTGAACCATTTGGAAAGGACCATGCAGCACACGGAGGATCTTATGATGTAAGTAAACTCATATCCAGTGAGATCTACAATTACAAAGCCCCCTATCCAGTGCCCTATGAATGGATAACCTTAAAAGGCGAGGCAATGTCCAAATCTAGAGGAGTGTTCTTCACACCTAGACAATGGCTTGAAATAGCTCAAGGCGAAACCCTTAACTACTTTATATTCAGAAGCAAACCCATGAAACACAAAGATTTCAATCCGTTCATGCCATTTCTGGATTTTATAGAGCAGTATGACCGGGTTGAGAGAATATACTTTGGTGCTGAAGATTCATCGTCACAAAAAGAAGAAGAAAAACTTAGAAAGATCTATGAAATTTCACAGATTGAAATTCCAGAATCCATGCCATTCCAACCATCCTACAGATTCCTGACAGTAGCCTACCAGATAGCAAAAGACGATGCAAAGCAGATTTATGAAATATTAAAAAAGAATTCACAACTTCCAGATAATATGACCGGAAAAAAATTTGAAGAGGTGGATGAAAGGGATCTAGGAAGGCTTAACATGAGATTAACCCATGTTAAAAACTGGCTTGATAAATATGCCCCTGATTTTGTGAAATTTGAGGTGCAGAAGGAAATTCCAAAGGTAACTTTAAGTGAAAATCAGCGCGAATTCCTCAAAAAGGTTGCAGATCTAATGGAGACGAGAGAATTCACCCCCCAGGAACTTCATGATGAAATGTACGTCTTGCTGAGACATCTGAATATGAAACCTCCCAAGGCGTTTCAAGCGATTTACAAGGTTATAACTGGCAAAAAACAGGGGCCTCGGGCCGCATCGTTTGTTCTATCTCTTGATAATGATTTCGTAGTTAAAAGGTTTAGAAT
This sequence comes from Methanobacteriota archaeon, assembly GCA_016874685.1. Classification (GTDB taxonomy): domain Archaea; phylum Methanobacteriota; class Methanobacteria; order Methanobacteriales; family Methanobacteriaceae; genus VGTM01. The sequence goes on along the minus strand of VGTM01000089.1, from coordinate 3,836 downwards.
GGAAGCATAAGGTGTTAGCTTGAAATGGATTGATCTTAAAAAGATAATACCATTCATCCCGTTAATCACTGTTTTCATCTTATTAATTCTGAAACCTTATTATCTTGCACCAACTAGTGGAGATTTAGACTTTCATTTAGTTCGAGCCAGGGAAATCATAGAAAATCCGCTTTATGGTTTATTCTGGAATTATTCTATCTATTACCCAGTGGGAAGAGCATTGTGGCATCCTCCCCTGTTTCACTCCCTATTTGCCTTAGCATGGTATATTGGTGGTGTTAGATTTGCCCATTCCATATTTTGTATTCTACAAATCATTTTAACTGTGGGTGTGGCATCATGGTTTGCAAATAAAAATTATGGAATGATAGCTGGCTTATTTTCAGGTATATTCGCTCTATCAGCCCCCCTACCTGACACCCTTTATGTTGCAATGCCTGCAACTTATATTCCAATCCTTGCAATTTTAACAATCTATTTTTTACCAAAAGATAAAACTAAGGCATTTATAACGTCTTTAATTGGATTATGGACCCATATTATCGGTTTGATTGTATTTATACCCTTATTTCTTGTGGATAGTTATAAAAATCGGGAAAATTTAATTGCAGTTGCTTTATTGCTGCCTTCATGGTTTCTCTGGATAGGATATTTGATCTATTTTAAGAATCAAACTGGTGCAGAAACCCATATGGAACCATCTTTCACTCTTTTTTCCTGGTCCAATGTCCCTGGTTTGTGGATACTTTTGATATTGGGACTTATTGGAATTCTTTTATTGTATAAAGTCAATGTTAAACAGTTTAAACTGATATCAACATATCTTATCATTGTAATTATGGTACAATTCTTTTTTGGAGATATTTCACGGGGACTTCAATATGCAGCATTGCCACTGGCAATTTTATCTGGACTTACAGTACAGAAAGGATATGAATATCTATCTCAAAAAAACAGAACCATTATATCAATAGCTTTTATTGCAAGTCTATTAATATTTTCAATAATAGGATCTAAGGATTTCATAGATTCTATGCCACAAAATAATATTGGATGGTCAAATTTGAATATTCCCTTCGAAAATGAATATGCTCCCCTTAAAGATTACATAGAAAGAAATACAAATAAAAATGATGTAGTGTGGGCTGACTCAGAGATTGCAGACAAGGTAGCATGGATGACTGGTAGGAGAGTTTCTAATGGTAGATATGGAACACCTCCAGGATTTATTGAAAAATATCAAAAAATCAATATTCACATCTTAAATAAGGGCTTTTTGATAAAAGATTTTTATAATGAAACATTGATACAAATATGAGGTAATATGAAGATCAAAATCATTGAAAGGGAAGTTATAGACCCTTTAGGTGAAACATCGGCAGATAAAATTGAATTAGCCGATATGCCAGATACGATAGAGAAAATAGCGCTTATTGACAATACTAAACCTAATGCTGACGTGATACTCAATACTGTCTCAGAGAATTTGGAAAAACTGGACATTTTAAATGTAAAAAAACCAGCAGGCGCAGCAGCAACAACTCGAGAGATAAAAGAAGCTTCTAAGGCTGATATATCCATTTTAGCTGTTGGGGATTGTGGTTCTTGCACAACATGGCTTATTTTAGATGCAATAAAGCTTGAAAAGGAGGGTGTACCTACAATTTCCATTTATTCCCATAAATTTTCTCAATTTGCAAGATCAATTGCAAAAGCGCATGGTGCAGAGAACTTGAGAATCGTTAAAATTGAACATCCCATATCAGGACAGGAAAAAGAGGATATAAAATCAAAAACACAAATTATCATTCCTAAAATTAAAAAAATGCTTAAAATAAATTAAAATTAAAAAATAGAGCAAAATAAATAAAATAAATAACATTTTTTAATTTATAAAATTTATAAAAATTAACTGTATAATGAATTTTCTAAGGCAATCCATCATATTTACTTCAATAAAACCTTTAAAACAGCTTTAAATAGCATTCAGAGGAACTTTATGCCAAATAAAAAAAATAAAAAGATAGACAGTGAAAAGGCATGCGAATGTCTCATTGAAGACTTAATCGAAGAAAATATAGAAAAAAATGAGGATAGGCTTTGTGAACTGTCAGAGAATGACTTTGAAGTATATATAGATCCTGATGTGGAAAAAATTAGTTATGAATTTTATATGAAAAAAATGACCGACGGGTTACCTATCATACCACCTACAAAAGACCGAGTCCTTAAATTCTTTGAATACAGCGATAGAAAACCAGATGATGTGATTGCAACGATCCCACCTCGCTGGGGGAAAGCCACAATAGAAAAAATTGCTATAAATTCTGTGATGGCTGGTTGTATCCCTGCATTTATGCCTGTGGTTCAAGATTCCATACAGGCCATCTCACAGGATAAATTCAATTTACCTGCTATTAATGCAACTACACATCCAGTATCAATCTGTACAATAATAAACGGCCCAATATCCCGTGAACTGGTCATAAACAATTCTACTGGATGTTTGGGCCCTGGAAATATAGCCAATGCAACCATTGGAAGGGCCATAAGATTGTGTCTTATAAACATTGGAGGGGCTATACCTGGCATTGGAGACCATGCCACCATGGGATCTCCATCTAAATACAGTTTCTGTTTTGGAGAAGCCGAATATGAATCTCCATGGGATCCTTTGCATGTAGAAAGAGGTTTTAGCAAAGATACCAGCACCGTAACTGTTATGGCAGTGGATTCACCTCATAATGTCAATGATCATCGAAGCACATGCGCAGAAGACCTTTTAGATACAATTGTTCACACCGCATCTGTTGCAGGGTGCAATAACAGCCATGTACCTGGCGAAATGCTGGTTATAATGGGTCCAGAGCACGCTCAGTTAGTTGCAGGCGATGGATGGAATAAAACGGATGTTAAAGAATATATACACGAAAATACGTTTGTACCTGTAGAAATGGGGGATAGAGGTGGAAGAAAAATTGAAAGCAAGTGGATTGATTCAGATGGCAACGTTCATATAACCAGAAAACCAGAAGATGTGGTTTTAGTAGTTGTAGGTGGTCCTGGAAGGCATACAATGATAGCTCATGGCTTTGGGACTTCTTCTGATTCTGTTACCATTCCCATAACTCTTAAGGATGGTACTCCGGTCGATTCAATTAGGGATTTCAAAAATAAAAAGTTGTGAGATCCATTATAGGTCTGTAGAGTAACCTATTCTCTCCAATTCCTTCTCCCATATTTCTGAGTTCTCTTTTATATAATTTTCAAGAAGGAGGCGGCACTCTTCCATGCCCAAGTTGATTACTTCCACACCATTATCTTTTAGAAATTCTTCAGGGCCTTTTAGTGTCTCACTTTCTCCTATCACCACCCTTGGAATTTTGTAGAGAAATACCATACCTGTACACATAATACAAGGAAATAAAGTGGTGTATAAAGTGCATTTCCGATAATCAGCCCCGTTAAGACGTCCAGAGTTTTCTATACAGTCCATTTCTCCGTGGAGAATGGCGGATTCGCGTTGCAGAAGACGATTATGTCCCCTGCCTACTATTTTCCCGTCTTTAACCAAGACTGAGCCGATGGGGATGCCACCTTCTTTAAGGGATTTTTCGGCTTCTTTTATGGCTTCTTTCATAAATTTGTTGTGTTTTTCATGCAATTTTTGACCCCTTTGTTCTAATTTACATATTATAGTAATCGACTTAACTTTTGAAAATATATTTTTTTATCCAGTTTTCTGTGTATGTTTTTTGTTTTACTTCAGTATAATATAGGTTTTTTAGTTTTTTAATTAGTTTTTCTATGTATTTGAAGTCTATTGATGATATTTT
>VGTM01000088.1 GCA_016874685.1 Methanobacteriota archaeon | reverse complement strand
TGGTATTGAAAAACTCACCCTCAGATATCTGTGACCGAACAATTTACTGGTATAAGATCCCTCCCTAGCAAAAATCTTATTATCAAGGAGGAATTCTGCAACATCTGCAGGTTTAATACCTGTTTCGTACATATCAATTGCCAGCATATTACCGTCTGAAGGATAAACTGGTATAAAAGTTCCTTCTACTTGGTCAACAGCTTTTTTGATGATCTTCTGATTCTCTCTGGTTTGATTTTTAATATTATTCAACCAATTTTTTTTGGAATTTAGGGCTGCTATAGCACCTTTTTGAGAAACCAAGTTTGTCCCTAGGTCGTTTATTATAACTGTTCTTATAGAATCTACGATTTTGGGTGAACCAATTACAGCACCAATACGCAAACCTGCCATTCCAAATATTTTTGAGAAACTGTAAATAGTAATTGACTGTTCTGGGGCAAATTTTGCCATAAGATGATGTTTCCTTGCAAACTCACGGTAGGTTATATCATGGAACAAGTAAATGTCCTGATCATAGGATATATCTACAAATTCCTTGATTTCATCCTTGTTGTAGCTTGATCCCAGTGGATTTAGGGGGTCAACTAGAGATACTAGTTTGGTATCCCCATCCATATTCTGTTTTACCAGTTCGGGTGAGAGTTTGTAGTTACAGTCCTCATTGTATATAGGAACAGATATTACATGTTTACAGAATCTACCTGCAAAGTTATCTATGATAAGATAACCGGGATCACAGGTGATTACATTGTCTTCTGGATCCAATACACCTTCCATAGAAAGAAAAAGAGATTCGGTACCTCCAGCAGTTATTAAAATATCGAATCCATCATCTAGCCCTAAATCTTCAAGTATAAGGCTTTTGAGTTCAGGGAATCCTTCGGGTGGTGGATACTTGCAGTAATCTCTGTTTTTTATGCTGTTGATCATTGCTTCGGTGATTTCAGTATCCTCATGTAGATGATTGGTGTTTTGACCCATCCAGATCATGTCCTTATCCTTATAAACATGATCGAAAAATTCGTTTGCTGTCTTAAAACCTTTTGGCAGCAGTCGATTGGCTTTTGCATAGTTTTTTGGTGAAATCATAGTTCTCACATCACATTTGGATAGCTTTAGAAGTTTATATGGTGTTTATTAGCAGATAAATTTTTATGTATTTAAAGTTGAGTTTCCTAAAAGTTCTTAAATCTTCATTTAATGGAATTATTTTATATATCTTACTAATTTGTTTGAGAAAATTTCACTATTTTTATTCTCACAAAAAAAATATTTTAACAAAAAGCTCAAATTTACATCTGGGTATCAATACATATCATTAACTGCTTAATCCACCTTCAACGATCTTAAATTTAACTTTTAGACCTTCTGGCCTACTTTTATGCCTTTTTAATATAGCAAATCTCTCTCCTGTTCCATCTCCCTTTTCCAGTTCCACCATGATCTTGCTCCAGTATTTTAATATTGTACCGCCTACAGGCGCTATTTCGTCATTACCATTGGCATCAAAAACTGAATAGATGTGATTTGTAATGATCACGGCAATATCATATTTTCTGGCGATTCTGGCTAGTAGAGCCATTTGTTTTCCAAGTTCTCGATTTATCTGCGCGGAATTACCTTCCTTCAATCGGTATAATGCCACTGCAGAATCTAAAATCACCAGCTCAACTTTTTCCCTACCAGATTCTACGATGTTTTCAATCTTTTTTAAAACTTCGTCCTGTTCCTGGAAAGTTGTAGGTTCAAAAATTATTATTTTACCGGCTAAATTGTTAAAATCATCTTTAGATATCTGTTTTATCCTTTCTATTGATAATCCACCCTCAGTATCTATAAATATTACTTTTCCTCCATTTTTTGCACATTGAACTGCCAGTTTCAAGGCTATGTTGGTTTTACCGGATCCTGGAGGACCATAAAATTGGGTAAGACCACCGCTCTCCACACCTCCACCTATGATGTTATCTATGGAGCATCCAATAGGTATTTTGCTCTTTTCCTTCATGTTGGATAATATATTCAAGATTATTCCTCTTTTAGGTCTTTGAAGTTTATAGTAAAAATACTTATGCCAGATATCTTTGCTAGATATCTATAAGGCAGTTTATTTAAAATATCTGGACATGATATTTCGATTATTTATCTGAAGTTGTCTGTTTTTATGATGGCAATATGAGATTATATAACTCCATCTAATTATAAGCCATTTAAAGGTATTCTAGCACCTTTTCTCAATATTTTAGGTGGGGATTCAGTCATATCAATAACAGTGGATGGAATACCATGTTTACATATCCCTCCATCTAAAATTATGTCAGCGGATTCTCCTAATTGTTCAAAAACTTCTTCTGCAGATCTTGGAGGTTTTTCTCCAGCTAAATTAGCGCTGGTTGTAGTTATGGGAAATTCTCTGGAAAGTTCATTGCATATAATGTTATCAGGAATTCTTATTCCTATTTTTTCCCCACCAGCAGTCAATGTGGGAGAAATACTTTCTCTTTTTCTTAAAATTATGGTAAAAGGACCTGGAAGGATTTTTTCGATGATTTTCTCTAATTTTTTATCGATATATGCAATTTTGTCTATATCACTGATTTTAGAAACACATACAGATATAGGCTTGGCAGATGGTCTTTTCTTTATTGAATATACTTTTTCAATGGCTTCCTTATGGAATATATTAGCTCCGAGACCATAAACAGTGTCTGTTGGATAAACAACCACACCTCCTTTTTTTAAAGCGTTTATAGCCATTCTTATTTTCTCTTTTTCTGGATTTTTGGAATTTATTCTGAGTATTTTCATTTAATCATCCTTTAATTATCCAAAATATATATCTTGAGGAAATTTATAATTATAGATATGCTTAACAGACTGCGACCACGGCTTAAAATCTTCATGGATCCCCTGGCAAAAAATATTAGGATAAATCCCAATATTTTAACTATAATCGGTCTTTTTATGAGTTTTTTATCTGCGTATATGTTTGCCATGGGAAATCTGGCAATTGCAGGAGCTTTGCTGGTATTAAGTGGTTTCATTGATATGATTGATGGTGCAGTTGCCAGAAATCACTCTTCTTCTACGAAGTTTGGGGGGGTCCTGGATTCAACCAGTGATAGAATTGCAGATGCCATTATTTTAATCGGTATCATTTACGGTGGTTTTGTAAACTGGCTTTGGGGTATTCTGGCATTGCATGCTTCATTGAGCGTGAGTTATGTCAGGGCCAGAGCTGAAGCCGAGGGAATTAGCTGTAATGTTGGAATAGCTGAGCGAGCAGAACGGATGGTAATCCTGATAGCAGGTGCTTTTTTAAGTTACATATTTAATTTTAACTTTTTAAATTATGCTGTGATTTTAGTAATGTTATTGGGATATTTAACAGTATTACAAAGAATATATCATTCTTGGAAACAATTGAAAGAAGAGTGAATGAGCTAAGGAATTACAATTCAATATCAAATAGTTATATTAGACTTAAAAATAGTTAACAAGCTAAAAGTGATAAAATGAACCATGTAGAGCGGATTAGGAAGGACATGGAATTATTTTCAAAAAATATAAAAGAAATAGAATCAATAAAATTCCATGGTAGAGAAGATGAAGTAATTGGAACGGCCAGAAGTTACCATAAGGATACAGAATATTATCTACAAAAGGAGGATTATTTAACGGCATTCGGTTGTATAAGTTATGCGCATGGATTAATTGATGCAATAAGACTTCTTCTTGTGAGGATTTAATTTTTTATAGAAATATTCAGAAATTCACCTTGTTATTATTGAATAAAAATCAAAAAGGGATAAAATGAGAAAACTGTTTGGCAAAGAAAGAGAAATTGAAAAACACTCAAAAGAACATGCTGAATTAGTTTACGAGTGTTTCAATAAGCTTGAAGAGTTAATGGTTCATTTTTATAGGAATGAATTTGACCTGATAGATGAGAGGGTAAGGGAAATATCAGAAATTGAACATAAAGCTGATGTACTTAGAAGAAAGATGGAGATGGAATTTTATCATGGTGCATTCCTCCCTTTTGACAGGGAAGATAGAATAATGCTGGCTGAAGTTGTGGATAGTGTTGCAGATATAATAGAAGCTGCTGCCTATGGAATCTCCCTTAGTAAGATAAGATTTCCAGAAGAATTTGAAGAGGATTTTTCCCAGCTTATTGATACAATATCCGACGCTGTTTATGTATTAAAAGAGTGTATAGAACTGCTTGATGTGGATTTAGGTGCTGCAATTTCAAAGGCACATGAAGTTGAGGAGAAGGAAGATATCGTTGATAAAATAGAAAGAAGAATACTAAAAAAGCTCTATGAGTCCTATAGAAAAGAGGAAATTGGTATTCTAAAACTAATGGAACTTAAAGATACTGTCCAAAAATTGGGCCATATAGCAGATCGTGCTGAAAATGCTTCTGATCGTGCACTTATAATCGTAGCAAAAAGGAGAGGCTGATATATGGATGCTGGTAAGCTTAAAAAGCTTGATTTATCCTATATGAGCATGGCAAATATCATTCTTGTGGCATCAAAGATGCGGCCTGGTGGGAAAATTGGCTACTTTGAAACTGGCATTGAAGATCTACAAGAGGTCCTCATAGGTTGTGGTGTTTATTTTTCTGAAGATAAATCAAAAGATGGAAGAATTCCTGTTACTATTTCCATAGATGATGAACATTTTAAACTTTATATAAAAGCTTTGGCTATGAGGTCAGAAGATATTGAAGAATCCATCAGGATATTTGGAGATTTTTATGGTTATCCTCAATGTTGTGTGGAAAGATATATAAAGGATTTAAAAAACAAATTACATCCTATTACAAGATATTGGAGCCAATTGATTGAATCTAAAAGATTTCCTGACCTTTTTGCAATATTTCATGTTCCATGCGGTCCTGATTGTGCAGAATCAAAGGCTATTGACGAATCTTTCATCAAAAAATTAAATGAAATTGATGAAGAGATAGCAAAAGGCTATCTTGATGGCAAGAAAGCTAATTTAGCCTGGGCATTGGCAATTCATTCAGATTACTATCATGCAGACAAAAGATAAGTTGCAGGATGCAACACACGACCTAAGGTTTTTACTTGATCATGGATATAAGAAGAAAGGTGCCCTAACCTTTGTTGCCAACAGATACCTCCTAGATAAACGTCAGAGGAATTTTTTAGCCAGATCTGTATTTTCCAAAGCAAAATCAGAAGAAAGAAAAAGAAAAATTATTAAAATTGCTGAAATAAAGAATAAACATCTTTTTGTGGATGGATACAACGTCCTTATAAGTGTAGAAAGCATCTGTGCTAATGATAGAGAGTCTATTGTTTTATGTGATGATGGAGTTTTAAGAGATTTAAATGCTGTTTTTGGAAAGTATAAATTTAGCAATATGACTAAAAATGCTCTAAATCAAATTATATCCATTATAAAAGATCATGACCCTTCAAACGTAACTTTCTTTTTTGATAGACAGGTGAGTTTCAGTGCTAAGCTCGCAAATCTCACCCAAGAGATTATGAGTGAATATAAGCTTGAAGGTGATGTAAATCTTTCAAAGATAGTTGATTTTGAACTTACTAAAGCAGCAAACGATATTGAAGGAATAGTGGCAACCAGTGATAGTGTGATGATAGATAAAGTGCGAAAAATTGTTGATATACCTTTTTATATATTAAATGATCGGTAAAAATATAAAAAAAATATAAAAAAAGGATAATATTATTTTTTTAATTCATATATTAAATTTTTAGATAAAAAACAGGAAGATAAGAAATAATTTGAGAGAATTGTCTAATCGATATCCTCAAATCTTCCTTCTAGCTTTTCTAATACTCCAGGCAGTGTTGTATATTCCATTTCATCAGCTGGTAACCTGTGTGGCTCGAATGGACCATGTCTTCTCATGTATTCTGCGATTTCAGAAGCTAAAGCTCTGGATCTGTCGTAAGCTGGGTCATCGAATAGATCCATTGGTCCAATCAGTTTACAATCTGCGATTTGGAATCCGAGAGCTATGACTCTTGGAGGACCGTCAAATCTTATGGGATGTGCGTCTCTATGGGCAACAGGCATTAATGGACCATTGTGAGAACCCCTCATCCATCCACCAACTAAATGGGGGAAAGCGAACGGCTCAACAACTTCTCCTGCAGCAGGGAATCCAGATTGCGACCTTACAATTGCCACGGGGTCGTCTTTTCCCACGTATCTTCCAGCCAAGAGGTTTAGACGTTCTGTACTTACTGAAGCAGCAATTTCATTATCATCCTTTCTGTAGATGTGTTTTATCACATATCGGCTTATGGTTCCTAAAAGAGCAACTAAATCATACATCTCTTCAGGACATGACATTGTTACCTTTTTATGCTCCATTACATCGAAAACTTCAAAATTGTAACCATTGTGTAGACTTGGATCTATGACCAATCCGGCGGTGTTAAAGGGATCTGCAAACATTCTAAAGAGTGGCATGTTAAATGCACCTGGTTCGGTCTTATCACAGCAGAAAATGATTACTGGATCGCTTGGTCTTTCCTTAAACTCCATTTCTGCAACTCCAGGCCCCATTCCCTTTATATTACCTGAAAATGTGTCTGATAGAAGGTCTTGACCCGCCCCATATAATTTAAGCTCTCTTGCAACCTTTGTTGCTTCTAGAAAGGCGTTCCAGGCGAGTTCATGAACTTCTTCGTTTTCTTCACCGTTTTTGTGGGTCATTATAAGTTCTGTGTCGTCACCGCAGTTTGTGACATAATAGTCCTCTAAAAGTCCTTCTTCATTAGCCTTTCCTAAAAGTTCTTCACATTTTTTAAGCAGAGCTTCGTGTGTCACCACATGCCCAGCAACACTTCCCACATCTGCTTTTATTACGCTAATCGTAGTTTTTACCATATATAATACCTCCAAATAATTATGAAACTTGTTATTTTATTGATCAACTCATATTATATTAAATTTATGCAAGATTTCGATGTACAATTTCTTGAAAAAATGAATTTTATGATTATTTTATTGTTATTATATGTATTTTTTTAAGTATTTTCTGATAAAATTATATATTTTTATATTTCCATACTCCAACTTATATTTTAACATTTATTTATTGAAAATTTACCTTCTTCAATCCTCTTTTTAAGTTCTGCTGCCAATTCACGCGCTCTTTTAATATCGGATTGACGGCAGATAATGGGTACATCAATTATCTCATCATCTCTTCTAAACTTTATGCTACCTGATTCCATTTCAAAAGTGCTGTGTGGACAGGAATACGCACACATTCCACAGCCAAAACACTTTCTGGTGTTTAAAATGTCCCTGTAGGCTCCGGTGGGGCATCTCTCCCGCACTATGCACACTTCACAGTCCATACATCTTTCTGGATGATAATTTGGTCTTTCATCCACATTATTCCAAACATAACCGTAGTCTGTAAATCCTAAAACTTTATGTCTTCCTCTAATATCTGCAATTGGAAGTTTGATGTCCTCATTTTTGATATAAGTATGTTTGAGAATCTCGTCATCTAGTACTGGAATTGCTGCTGCAATTGAACTAAATATTTCTGGACCAGCAGCTGTCTTGAATCCCCCAAGATAATGTGGATCCATTTTATGCATATCAGCAGCTATCATAAGATTTGGTTTTTCTTTCAAGCTTCGGGTCCCATGGCCAATTACAATTCCAGGAGAACCATTTAAAAGAATTCTGCTTCCCATGCAAATAGTTCGCATCAAGGGATCATTTTGAATGGGATTTAATTCACCGCAACCTGAAACTGAAATCCCGTTAGAGGGTCCTTCCATTTCTATAGCATGGAATATGGATGATACTGGTTTATCTGTGGGATTTAGGAATGCAGTATAATTTTTGAAGGCCATTCTTGTCCCGATCATTTTTGCAGTACTTAGTTCATCAATATTGGTTGTGGATTCTATGGTTTTGCCTTCTACTGATTCTGTTTCAATATTTATGTCTTTTCCACTTAGAATATCTTTAAATAAAAACCCGCCGCCATAATCTTCATTGTAAATGCTATGAGCTGTTCCATAAACTAT
>VGTM01000087.1 GCA_016874685.1 Methanobacteriota archaeon | reverse complement strand
CACTGATAGGGATGAGATAATATTTTCTAAAGAAATTACTAAACTACTTTTAAACGAAGAAAAAAGGAAAGAATTATCATTAAACGCGAAAAAACAAGTTAATAACTTTTGGACCCTAGATCATGCAGGAAAAAGGTTAGTGTATCATTTAGATAGAGCAATGAGTCGGGAATAACCAAAATCCGTAATAAATTCTGCGAATGACGATAATGAAAAATAAAAAGGATAAAAAGGTAATCATAATTTGAGGGCTGGTTTTTGCTGTCCTATCTGCTTGAAATGTTGATTGAAGATTATAGGTATATAACAAAGATATAGGCATATAACAAAAAAATTCTTTAAAGGAATAAGAAACTATCATGGGGTTAAGTGATGAAAAAAGAAATAAAATGGTATTGTTTAAACTTAAAGATTTTGTAATATTTTAATAAGAATTAGTTTATAGTCGTTTATAGTCGTTTATTTAGGAGTTTTTATTTGGAATAAGTGAGTATTATATAATGTCATTCATAAGGTGTACAAATGAGCACAGTACGGAAATTAGCAAAGAATACAGTTGTGTTGATTGTATCTCAAATTTCCAGTTACATACTGGCATTTTTTTATACTATTTATATGGCCCGTTATCTTGGAGCAGAAGGATTTGGGCTTTTATCCACCGCTATCGCTTTTGCTGGAATCTTTGCAGTTTTTACAGATTTAGGTTTAGGTTTGATAACAATAAGGGATGTTGCTAGAGATAAATCTTTAGCCAGTAAATATCTTGGGAATGTTGCCATAATAAAAACTATTTTAGCTTTTTTTACGTTCGGATTAATTGTTTTAGTGGCTAATATATTCAGTTATCCACAGCAAACCTTGAATATTATTTATTTAATAGCTTTGAATTTTATATTCAGCTCTTTCGCGTATATGTTTCAATCAATTTATCAGGCCTACGAAAAAATGGAGTATTTATCTATAGCACAAATATTGACCAGTTTTTTGATGTTTCTAGGTGTTTTTATCGCCATATATTACAAATTCAGTATTATTGGATTCGCTTTCATTTATTTAATTGCATCTTTAGTTGTATTGGCCTACAGTTTCATTATATGTATATGGAAGTTTGCTTTACCTAAGATTGAGTTTGATTGGAGTTTTTGGAAGTATATAATTTTAGAAGCTTTACCTATTTCCCTTGCAAGTATTTTTGCTTTGGTAGCTTTTAGAGTTGATACTGTGATCTTATCTCTGATTAAAGGTAATCTTGCTGTGGGTTGGTATACTGCTTCTTATCGTTTAATGGAAGCTTTAATGTTTGTTCCTTCTATGTATGCAGTTGCGATTTATCCTATTTTTTCTAAATTCCATATTACTTCCAAGGAATCCTTAAAATTGTCCTATAAAAAATCTTTTAAATATCTGAGCATGATAGGGTTACCAATTGCAGTTGGAACAACTCTTTTAGCTGATAAGATTATAGGGCTCATTTATCCTACAGGCTTTACAGAATCAATATTAGCTCTTCAAATTCTTATATGGACTATACCTATAATATTTTTAAATTATGTATTAGGGGCATCTATAACATCTATAAATCAGCAACGTGCCACAATTAGAATAACTTTCATTTGCATGTCTATTAACGTTATATTGAATCTAATACTCATTCCCAGTTTTAGTTATGTTGCAGCCTCTTTCGTAACTGTAATTACAGAATTAACTTTATTTATATTTTATTTCCACCTTATATCAAAATATATATACAAAATCAATATTCCCAGAGTAATAATAAAACCAATCATAGCCAGCATGATTATGGGGTTATTTATTTATTGTGTAAACTTGAATCTAGGGGCAGCGATTTTAATTTCAACTATTATATATTTCAGTGCATTAATCTTTTTAAAATCTTTTTCAAAAGAAGATGTTTATCTATTTAAGCAGATATTTAAATCAAAATAAAAAAATAAAAAAAAACAATAAATAAAAAACAATAAATAATTTTATGCCGATGTATCTGATTTATTCAATGCTTCTTAAATTTGTTAAGCAATTGTAAGCACTCTATTGAATTAAAAATATGAATATCTAGAGGAATTTGAATGAAGATATCTGTAGTGATTAACACATTAAATGAGGAAAAAAATATTAAGAACTGTTTAGAATGCGTTAAATGGGCTGATGAAATAATTATAGTGGATATGTACAGTGATGATAAGACAGTGGAAATAGCAAAGAGATATACTGATAAAATATTTTTCTTCGAGAGATTTGGCTATGCAGATCCTGCAAGGCAATTTGCTTTAGAACAAGCTTCAAATGAATGGCTACTTATAGTTGATGCAGATGAGTTAGTAACAGTAAAATTGAGAGATAGACTTTTACAGATTGTGGAAAAGGATCAGGGAGATGTAGTTTATGTTCCCCATAATAACTATTTTTTAGGTTCATTAGTGCAGTATGGTGGATGGGGGGCACAGGAAGATAAGCATCCCCGATTTTTTAAAAAGAATTTCTGTAAATATGTCGGTACCATTCATAAAAATTTTATTATAAAGGATGATGCACGAATATTTGAAATAGAGGATCCAGAAGAAGGCTTTATACACTTTGCGTACATTGATTTTGAACATTACATTGAAAAAGCTCTTAATAAGTATACCACAATTGAAGCAGTGAATATGTATGAGGGAAAAAGAGAAAGAATTGATATTGGAAACAATTTTATAATGTTTTTATTGAAGATGATGGGAGGACTATTTAATATTTATATTACTAACAAGGGATATAAAGATGGTTTCAGGGGATTGGCCATAAGTTTTCTGTCAGTAGTCTACAGAGTTATCGCTTATATGAAATTGAGACTAATTGAAGAGTTCAATTCAGAAAATCCTCGGAAAAAAATACTGCAAGAATATCAAAATTTGGCTGATGAAATTATCATGCAATACAATAAATAATTAAGCAAATTGAAATTTAATTCTATATAAACATTTTATGTGCGCTAATATTATTTTCTTTTAGGTAAACTATTGAATATCAAATTACTTTTATAATATTGAAGTAAGACTGAACATAAGTAAGACTGAAATATAATTTGAAAGGTTTGGAAGTGGTTGTAGGATGAATTTAGGTATAACATCTTGGAGTATAGATTGGGAGAGAACAGGAGTGAATAATTATGCCTATAACCTTATTAAATATCTGATAAAATATGGTAAATCAAGGGACATATTTTTATTTCATTATGAAAAGTCTCAAGATGCTGTTTACTCTAAAACAAATGACGTTATCATACCCAAGATACCATTCAAAATGACGAATTTAATTGGTTTACCTCAAGCCATTAAGAGGGCGAGGATAGATGTTTTGCATATGCCAATACATTGGTATACTCAGATTACTCCTTTTTTTTTGAATCTAAATGTAAAAAAAGTATTAACAATCCATGATTTAACTCCCATATTATTTCCAGAAACTCATACAAGAGAAACATCACTTTTATGGAATTTGACATTGAAATTAATAAAAAATAGAATAGATGTTATAGTGGCTATTTCATGGAATACGAAAAAAGACTGTTTAAAACATTTAGGTCTTTCTGAAAAAAAGATTAAGGTTATTCATTTAGGTGTCGATGATAAATATAAATTAAAGGCGGATAAGGACAAATTGAGGCAAGAATTAAAGAGAAGATATAATTTAGGTTCTCCTTTTATATTATACGTGGGAACTTTAGAAAAGAGAAAAAATATCTCGACTTTAATTAAGGCATTTTATAAGTTAAAAAAAGAGGGTATAAAGCACAAGTTAGTAATTGTGGGAAGTAAGGGATGGAGATATAAGGACATATTTGAAGCAGTGAAAAAACTAAATCTTCAAAAAGAGGTGGTCTTTACAGGATATGTTCCAGAGGAGGATTTGGTTATTTTCTATAATTTGGCTGATTTATTTGTTTACCCTTCTTTGTATGAGGGTTTTGGTCTTCCTCCTTTAGAGGCAATGGCGTGTGGTTGTCCAGTTATAAGCTCTAATACTTCCTCTTTGCCTGAAATTATGGGGGACGCTGGAATAATGGTGGATCCCTTTGATGTTGATGATCTGGCTTTGCAGATGTATAATGTTTTAAATAGTGATGATCTAAGTGAGGATTTAAGTAGCAGAGGTCTAAATCGAGCTAAAATGTTTACCTGGGAGAGAACTGCTAAGGATACATGGAAAATATATGAAAAACTCTATAAAATGTAAAAGTGAATGCAATGAATCGTAAATTGATAGTGGATGCAATTATTGGTTTAAATCTGGGTGAGATTTATGGCAAATATAGGGTTTATTCTAAAACATCAGAAAATTTGAATGAAAAGGTTGACTTTAAAGAAATTCCCTATGAATGTAAGTGGAGATATAATCTGCCGTATAAAGATTTAATATACAGGATGTTCTTTTATCCTCAAATACTTAAAAAACATATAAGAACCAGGGCAGATATAACTCACATATTTTCCCAAGAGGAAACATATCTCCTCAATCGCCTTAAATTCGATTCACCAAAGGTAGCCACGTGTCTGGATCTTATACCCCTCATTTTCAAAGATAATAGCAGAATACCAATGAATACATGGTTTATGAAATACTCTATTAAAGGGATGAGGAATGCAGATAAAATAATAAGCATATCAGAACATACAAAAAATGATTTGATTAAATACATAAAAATACCTTCCAATAAAATTGAAACAGTATATTTGGGGGTTGATAAACAATACAAAAGGTTATCTACAGGTGAAGTTGACAACATTAAGAAGAAATACCAACTAGGAGAAAAATTTATATTATATCTTGGTTCAGAACAGCCCCGAAAAAATTTTACATTATTACTCAAATCTTTTCATAAATTAAAAACAAGACACGGTCTTGAAGGAATTAAATTAGTGAAGGTGGGCAGACCTCAACTCCCGGAATCACAGAGAAATACAACCTTTGACCTGATAGACCAACTTAAAATCCGTAAAAATGTGATTTTCATTGATTATGTACCAGAAGAAGATCTACCGGCCCTTTACAATGCATCTGATTTATTTGTTTTTCCTTCTTTGTATGAAGGCTTTGGTTTGCCAGTTTTAGAGGCTATGGCTTGTGGTGTTCCTGTGATAACTTCTAATAGTTCTTCTTTACCTGAAGTAGTAGGGGATGCAGGGATCATGGTTGATCCATATGATGTTGATGGTTTAGCCGGTGAAATGTATAAGGTTTGGACAGATGAAGATCTTAAAGAAGATTTAAGAAAAAGAGGGACAGATAGGGCTAAGATGTTTAGCTGGGAGCGGACTGCAGATAAAACCTTTAATATTTATAAAGAGGTTCTGGGTGAATAAGTTTTTCTAATTAACAGAGGTTAAAAAACTATGAAAATAGCTGTTTTCCATAATTTACCCTCAGGTGGTGCGAAAAGGGCTTTATATGGGCATGTTAAATATTTAACTCAATCAGGCCATATTGTTGATATTTATATACCTTCTACAGCTAATGAGGAATTTTTGCCACTTGAAGAAGTTGCTAACAATATTTACATATTCCCAGTTAACTACACTATAACTGGTTTAATATATTCCACTTTTAAGTACGCCCCTCCCCTTGTAAAACGTATTTCTTTACGTGACCTAGAAAATAGTGAAAAAAAAATCGCTGATGTTATCAACAGGCAAAATTATGATGTTGTATTCAGCGAACAGGATTATTATACAGGTTCCCCTTTCCTCTTAAAGTATATTGAGAAACCATTGGTTTATTATAGTCAGCAACACCCCAGGGATATTGAAACTTTTCAATTTCTATCTCAAATACCAACTCAGGGTGAAAGTAATTTCATAACTAAAATGGTTATTAATTATGTTTTAAATAGAATATCCAAAATAGACAGGGAAAATGTTTCCTTTGCTAATTATATTTTAGCAAATTCTTATTTTTCCAGGGAAAATATTCTAAGATCTTATGGGGTTAATTCTTTTGTATCGTATCTGGGGGTGGATGATGAACTCTTCGGGCCTCTTGAAGTTTCTAAAAAGGATTTTGTGCTTTCTGTGGGGACTTGTACACCTTCAAAGGGTTATGATTTTATTTTAAGATCCCTGGGTCAGGTTGATTCCAGGATACGTCCCGAACTGGTTATAGTTTCAAATTATGTTGATATTTCGTGGAGGAATTATCTTGAAAAACTTGCAGATAGTTTTAATGTTAAGATGAGAATCTTGAATCTTGTAGAGGATCATGAACTTGTAATGCTTTATAATAAAGCTAGACTGGTCGTTTATGCTCCCTATCTTGAACCTTTTGGATTTGTGCCTTTGGAGGCCATGGCTTGTGGCACACCAGTGGTTGGTGTGCAAGAGGGAGGTCTGAGGGAAACCATTATTAATAATAAAACCGGAGTGCTTACAGTAAGAGATGAAGGTTTATTTGCCGAAGCTGTTGTTGAAATGCTTTCAAATAATAAAAAACGGGAATCCTTAGTTTTGAAAGCTTTAAAGACGATTAAGGAATTTTGGACTTTAGAGAAGGCTGGAGAAAGATTATTGAACCACCTAAATCATGCCATTGATTTAGAGAATTTAGATGTGAATGATTAAATATTTAATGAATTAAAATTTAAAGAATAGATTAAGGGAGTTATAGAAATGAATTGGAAAGGAAAAAATGTTTTAATAACTGGTATAAGTGGATTTGCTGGATCTTATTTAGCAGAGGAGTTAGTAAGAAGAGAAGCAAATGTTTTTGGGCTTATAAGAAGAAGATCTGATGGTACAAGAGCTAAGAATTTAGTTGATCGAGGAATTACAGGTAATGTTAATTTATTGGAGGGGGAATTAACTGATATAACCTCTTTAGCTGATGCTCTCGATAAATCACAGCCTGAATTCATTTTTCACTTAGCAGCTCAATCATTTGTTCCTAGATCGTTTGAAAGTTCCATGGAAACTCAACTAATAAATGGTATGGGAACTGCAAATCTACTAGATGCAGTGCGAATAAAGGATCATGATGCTAAAATAGTTTTTGCGGGTTCTAGTGAAGAGTATGGTCTGGTTATATCATCACAAAAACAATATCAAATTGTAAAAGAGGAATATGGAACTATATTTCCAGAACCCGAGATAATTCCAGAATTACCTATAAAGGAGACCAATCCTCTAAGACCCATGTCACCTTATGCTGTCTCAAAAGTTTATGGGGATTATTTGATGAGGAACTATTATCATTCCTATGGTTTAGAAACAGTGGTATCTAGAGCTTTTAATCATGAAGGGGCTGGAAGAGGTCTGATGTTTGTTACTTCAGTTATTACGAACCAGATTATGAAACTGAAGTTTAAAGAAGTAGATAAAATTGTTATTGGAAATATAAATGCATTTAGAGACTGGTCACATGTAAGAGATATTGTGAATGGTTACATTATACTTGCAGAGAGAGGTAGGGGTGGTGAAGTATATAACCAGGGTTCTTTAAGGACTAATTCCGTTTTAAGCTACATTTTATTGGGTTTAGAAGAAGCGGGATGGAATATCGAAAAAATTGAGACTTTAGATGGTGAAAAGATGATTAAAGAGCCTACAGAATTGGATCAATCAGAAGTTTTTGGAATCAAATTTGAAAAGACCAAAATAGATCAGATGATTCTGGATGGAGATCTGGAATACTCAATAAATGATGAAGGGATTAAAGTAGAAACTGACAAGGGAAAAATTTTAATAGAGTTTGATCCAGAAAGATTCAGACCTGCTGAAGTTCCTATTCTCCTATCAGACACAATGAAGATTCAAAATATTGGAGCAGAGATAGAAAAGAGTCTAAGAGACATACTGAACGATCAGCTTAACTACTTTCTGAAGAAAGAAAATAGGATTTAAAACAAAAAAAAGATTATTTATTAATAATTATGTTTGGTAGATTCAAATCCTTTAATTTTTAACATTTAATAACATAAAATAACTTCAAAAATCCTTTTTATTATAAAATTTTAAAAAAAGAACTGATATTTTCTCAAAATTCATAAATAAGGTATTAATAGCT
The DNA here is from genome assembly GCA_016874685.1 of Methanobacteriota archaeon. Lineage (GTDB taxonomy): Archaea > Methanobacteriota > Methanobacteria > Methanobacteriales > Methanobacteriaceae > VGTM01. The sequence goes on along the minus strand of VGTM01000087.1, from coordinate 342 downwards.
GAGGATAAAATGGATACAAATGTTTCGATTATAATTTTAAACTGGAATGGTTGGAAGGACACAATAGAGTGTCTAGAATCGTTATTTCAGATTAACTATCCAAATTATGACGTAATCGTGGTGGATAATGCTTCAAAAGACGAATCTATAGAAAAGATTAGAGAATACTGTGAAGGTCAGATAAAGGTAAACACTAACTTTTTTAAATACCAACGAGATAATGAGCCAATAACAATTTTTGAGCCTATAAAAAATGAATTAGAAAATACAGAAAAATTAAGAAAGGATTATGAAGATTTACCTTCAAATAAGAAACTGATACTCATAAAAAATGATAAAAAT
>VGTM01000086.1 GCA_016874685.1 Methanobacteriota archaeon | reverse complement strand
GAACCTGCCCTGTTAATCTCGTTTATAGCATATATGTGATGTCTGTGTCCTCTAGCCACAGCTTCTCCAGAGTCCACATTCATTCCCAAAGATGTACCATAGAGTGCATTCTCAATGTCATGAGTTGCCAAGGCATTCCCAGCAAATAGAATGTCAATAAATCCTTCTTGGATCATCTCTGCGAGTATGGGTGAGGAGCCTGTATGAACTATGGCAGGCCCTGCAACCAATGCAATTTTGCCGCCTCTTTTTTTTATTTCCTTAATTTCAGAGGCTATATTTTCTATTATGGATCTTACAGGTTTCTCGGATGATGCTTCACTTGACATGAACGCAAAGATTCCTTTTTTCCCTCTAGGTCTTTCAGGAGGCACCACTTTTATGCCTTCCCTACCAACTACAACCATGTCCCCCTTTTTGATCTTGCCGATTGGCTCACAGAAAGACCTTTTACTTTCTGGTTTCACAACGATCATACAATCCATTTCTATATTTTCCACATGTATCCACAAACCCTGATATCTAATGTAGGTTGGATGGTTTGTTGTGGAATAGAATTCTGGAGGAAGAACTCTATCCTTTGGGGAAGCTTTCAGTTCTACTTCTTTGATCTCGGCAATTGTTGCTCCAATCTCACTTAGTTCATCCAGTATCTCATTAAGATGTGCTGGGTCTTCTCCAATAACCAGGATTTTTGCATAACTAGTATCTGCTTTAAGCTTACCTATTTCAAATTCAAGAATTTTAAAATCCCCACCCATATCCATTATAATATCAAGGGCATTGGGAAGAATTAGGGAATCAATTATATGGCCAGAAAGCTCAATTTTTCTTGTGTTCATATATCCATCCTCACTTTTGTTATATAAACTTTCATATATTAACATTCAAAGGATTTGATTTTCAAATAGAGTTTTAATATATTTTTCTTAATTTCCTTGCAAACAAAGAAAATCATAAATGAGTTTTGCACCATTTATTGAAGTAATCTCTCCAATTTGTGTTGAAGCAACCTCAACCAAGTCAAGTCCAATTATTTTTTTCCGGGATATGCACTGAACCAATCTTTCTAGTTGAAAGGGATTTAAACCACCTGGTGCTGGATTACTCACATTGGGTGCGTAAGCAGGATCAAGAACATCAATATCTACAGTTATATATACTTGACCTTCTATGCTGTTTATAAGTTTTTCAATACCCTTAATATCTCTATTAACATTTGCAGGAGTGTAATATTTAATATTATTTTTCTCTGCGAATTTTACTTCTTCATAAGACCCGGATCTTATCCCTATTTGGACTATATCTGCTGGATCCAGCTCAAATATCCGTCGCATTACTGTGGCGTGGGAATACTTCTCTTCCATATAGCTATCTCGCAGATCCATGTGAGCATCTAAATGAACAATGGTTGTATTTTTAATATCCAACGCTTTCAGAACACCAAAACTTATGGTATGTTCTCCACCTATGGTTATTGGTATTATACTCATTCCCGTAATTTCTGATATTGTTGATTGAATATTTGAACTTGTTTTTTTGAAATTTCCATGAACTACTTGGATGTTACCAAAATCATAAAGAGGGACATCCAGATTTTTATTGAAGAAAATGTTGTATCTTTCGAAGTTGTAAGATGCCTCCCGAATGGATGCAGGACCAAATCTAGCACCAGGTTTATAGGTTGTAGTACTATCAAAGGGTACGCCTACAATACCAAATTCCTTAGAATCTCCCATAACTTGTGATGATTCCACTTTCCCATATTTTTTTTCAGAATTTTTAGATGGAATTTCTTCCCTGGAAAATGCAAATTTCATTGTGTTCTGAGTATAAAGCATTTATTTTATCCTCATGAGCTTCTTATTACCTAAAGCCACAATATAATCAACTTCTACTCCTTCAACTAACTCTGAGATGAGTTCGTCAGGTATGGGAAGTTCAAAAGTCTCATAAGTCTCCATATCCATAAGTTGAACATCGCTACCCATTATTGCCAAGACTTGAGCGACCCTTTTATCTATTATAGGAATATCGATCTTGGTATCTACTGGTTTTACAATGTTTCGTTTTTGCTTATCGAATACACCAACAGCCTCCACTCTTGCCTTAGCAGATCCATGTTTTCCAGGGGATGATGTTTGAATACTTGTGATTTTTGATGCTTCACCATCTAATATGACATATTTACCTACTTTTAATGTTTTAACTTCTACAACCTTTTTAGACATTTTTTAACCTCCAATTTTTATAATTACGATTCAAAAGGATTATTGCGTTTTATTGGAACACTTATGAATTTTTATGAATTTCAGATAATATATCTGCAAGCTTATTTTCCATATTTTAGGTCAATTATATTTATAGTAATCTTATAGTAATTGGAACCATAATATAAAGATTGATTATGTTACTTTCAATATTTAAAAATTTAAAAAAAATCGTAAACTAGCTCAAGTGGTATGCATGAAAGTTTCAATAACCTCTGGTAGTGCAGAAGGTCCAACAAAACTCAATGCCTTTGATAATGCTCTGTTAGATGCTGGAATTGGCGATATAAATTTGATCAAGGTATCAAGTATAATTCCACAAGATACAAAGATAATTGAACTTCCCGAATTTAAGGCTGGGGATATGGTAAACTGTGTTCTATCTTATGTAACATCAGATAGAGAAGGGGATTTAATATCTGCAGTGATAGCTGTTGCCATGTCTGATGATTTTGGATGCGTCGTGGAGCATTCAGGGATAAACAAAGAACCAGCTGAAGTAAAAAAAGAGGCAGTTGCAATGGTAAAATATATGATGGAGATCAGAGGAAGACCCATAAAAGAAATCATGATAGCAAACAAAAGTCATATAGTTAAATACTGGGGTGCCGCAGTAGCAGCACTTGTCTTTTTGGGGTAAAATCATGAAAGAAGATAAATTTTGGAGAGATGTCTCAAACGAGATAATATATAATGTTGAAGAGGCTGTTTCTCCTCTGGTTGGTAAAAAAGAAGCAGGAAAGATAGTTAAAATGGGTGCTGATGGGACTCCAACAAAAATGATCGATGTTGCTGCTGAAGAGAAGGTCATAGAAATCCTTAAAGATGTAGAGAGACCTGTGACACTTGTAAGCGAAGAGATAGGTGAGTTTAAAATTGGAGAGGGTTCTTCTGAAGTTTTTTTTGTAGTTGACCCACTTGATGGAACGAGCAATGCTTTAAAGAAAATACCTGCTTATGGAATTTCTATTGCTGTGGCTGATGCTCGTAATCATTTGGAAGATTCACTTACTATCCAAGATATTGAAGTTGGTCTGGTTAAAAATATGGCAACTGGAGATCTTTATGAGGCAGTTAAGGGAGAAGGGTCATGGATGAATGGGGAAGAATTGATTCCATCAGTACAGGATGATATTTCCAGTTCTTCAATAGGAGCTTTTATTTATGGAACAAAGGTTCAAAGAATTAATAATCTTTGTAAAATGATTAGAAGAATGAGAATACTGGGTTCTGTTGCCATTGAACTCTGTTATGTTGCCAGTGGAGCTTATGATGCATTTATGGATCTTAGGGGTAATCTAAGAATTGTTGATATTGCCGCTGCAAAGCTTATAGTTGAGGAGGCAGGTGGAGTCGTCACAGATCAAAGTGGTGGGCCTTTAAATGGTAAACTAAATGTTAGAGAAAGGACAGCTATAGTTGCAGTAGGTAATCAAAATCTTCATAAGGAAATAATGAAATTTATGGGGGCTTTATAATGCGTATAGGGATTGTGGCACGTCTTGATATGGTTGAAACAATTGAACTTGCAGAAGAACTAATTGATTTTTTTATTAGCAAGAATGTGGAAGTTGCATTAGATACTTCCTTGGTGAATGAGCTTGGGAGTTTTCATGAGAGAAGTGCTGACATTAAAGATATGGATGTGGATATCATAGTAGCTATTGGTGGTGATGGAACCATCTTAAGAACTCAGAAATTTGTAAATGGAAAAAAAATTCCTTTATTTGGAATTAACATGGGAACAGTGGGTTTCTTAACTGAAATTGATCCAGAAGATACATTAAGTGCAATGGAGGAAGTTTTAGCTGGTAATTATTTCGTGGAAAGGCGAACCCAGTTAAGGGTGTGCCATGATGGAGAACTACCCTCTGCATTGAATGAAGTTGTTATGATGACACGAATGCCGGCTAAGATGCTTCATATTGAAATATCTGTTGATGATGAGGTAGTAGAGGAATTAAGAGCTGATGGACTTATTGTTGCAACACCAAGCGGTTCTACTGCTTATTCAATGTCTGCGGGAGGTCCAATAGTAGATCCAAGGGTGGAAGCTTTTATTATAGTTCCCATATGCCCATTTAAATTGGCTGCAAGACCAATTGTTGTATCAAATCAAAGTAAAATAAAGGTAAAGTTACTCAGGAAGGGTAAAAAAGCTATAGCAGTTATAGACGGACAATTTGAAGAAGAAATAAATTATATGGATGAAGTCATTTTTAAAAAATCAGATACTTTCGCTTATTTTGTAAGATTGACCAAAGATTTCTACAAAAGGGTGAGAGAAAAACTAACAGAAGGTGGAATAACTTCATGAAGGTTTTGGTTGTGGACATGACCCATGGTGGAGGTTTAATAGCTTTAGAATTTTTAAAATCACCAGAATTCGATGTTTATGCATATGATCTATATAAAACCTTAAATCATGAAAATAAGGCACTTCTTATAAGAAAAGGGATAAAATTCGTTGATAATCTCAATGATTTAAATGCTCTGAAAAATAAGGACGATTTTTTGGTTGTCGCGCCAGTTCATTGTCCAGTTAGTTTTGACAGTTCTAATAGTTTATCAAAAAACCAGATAACTCATCATGAAGCCGTTGGATTTCTAATGAAAGACAGGATCCCTGTCCCTGTGGTCGAGGTTACAGGTGTTAAAGGAAAAACAAGTGTCGTGCACATGCTTAAGGAGATATTAAAAGATCTTAATCCCTTAATTTTGAGCAGTTTAGGTGTGGAAGTAATAGAAAATGGAAAGAAACATCTCATAAAAGGTAACATTAGCATAACTCCTGCAAGCATCATTGAAGCGTGGGAACTTGCACGAGACTATGAAAACATTGGCATCTGTATTTTCGAGACATCATTAGGCGGAACTGGACTTGCAGATGTGGGCATTTTAACTAATATAGCTGAAGATTATCCAATAGCTCGGGGCATGAAAAAAGCAAGCTTTGCAAAGACACAGATATTTAAAAGTAAAATGGTTGCATGTGATTTAGAATCCCTCAACTCAATATATCCAAATCTCCCGGAAGATATGGAATTTTTAGAAAAAGTGAACATATTTGAAGTTAAAGCATTTAAGAGAGTTAAAGGAGATAAAAAGGTTAAAATAGATTTGAATACGAATGTCAGGGCATTAAATATAAATTTTGGGCTTTATAAAACTGTTTTTGATGTTGCAGTGGAGAATCTCAAAACTATCAGGGGGAATATGTTAAACATATCTTTTGAGGTTTCAACATTTGCACCTGCCTATCATCATCTAAATAATGTTCTTGCAGCTATATGTGCCTCTTTAATGTTGGAAATTTCAATTGAACAGATAAAAAAGGGTTTAAGGGATTTCAGATTTATAGATGGGAGGACCTCCATAAGGGAATACAAAGGAAGTAAGATAATCGAAGAGATAAATCCTGGAATCGATCTTGTAGCTATTAAAAAAGCCGTGAGGATGGTAAAAGAGATGGTACAAGATTTACGGAGTGATAATAAGTTAGGAGTTATATTCGGCGGTAAATATGGCGTAACATGTGAGGAAATAGATGAAGAAGCTGTGGCGGCGTTCTTCAATACCTTGGATGAGAATATTTCGCTTACTCTAACAGATGAATTAGGTGCAAATATCAAAGATATGATAAAAGGAAAAGTTGAATACCATAAAGATTTTAATGTTGCAGTTGAAGATGCCATTAACAATGGATGTAAAATTATAATTTTAATTTATAGATCCAATTTTGCAGATATAAATAAAAGATGAAACCTTTATTAGGATAATAAAGGATCATTCATAAACAGATTTATGAAACAAATTAGTAAGGTGTAATAGCGGCATTCCAATTTAATACTAAATTGGGAGATTAAGATGTTTTTTACACAACTGGAGATAATCCTTTGATTGTTGGAACCAGAGGCAGTCGTTTAGCAACAGTACAGACAAAATATGTTATCAGTAAAGTTTCAGAAATAACCAATGATAAAATAGACATGAAAATCATTAAAACTACTGGAGATAAGATTACTGATTCCCAGCTTTATCAAATCGATACTAAAGGGATATTTACCAAGGAGCTGGACAAGGCAGTTCTTGACGAAGAGGTTGATTTTGCCGTACACAGTTTGAAAGATGTTCCTACAGAACTTTCTGGTGATCTGCAAATAGTGGCTGTTCCTAAAAGAGAATCTCCAAATGAGGCATTTATATCCCGGTATGCATGGGACGAAATGCCAGATGATTCAAGACTGGGAACAAGCAGCCTAAGAAGGGAAGCCTTTTGTAACTATCATAAAAAGAATTTTAAGTTAGAACCTATAAGAGGAAATATAGATACAAGAATAAAAAAAGTTTTAGATGGAGATTATGATGGAACCATAATGGCTGAGGCAGGTCTGAAGCGACTTGGCTTGACTCAACATATTACGGAGAGGTTTTCTCTTGAATATTTTACTCCTCCTGCTGGACAGGGGGCATTGGCAATAATTGCCAGACGTGATAGTAAATTAAAAGAAATTTTAGCAAAATTGAATCATTTTCAATCAGCTCAGGGAGTAATAGCTGAAAAAACTGTATTGGCAGAACTGGGTGTTGGATGCCAATGGCCTTTGGGTGTTTCTGCAAGAACAGATAATGATAAACTAGAACTATACAGCATTTTACTTACCAGAGAAGGTAAAGTGATATCCAAAATAAAATTAAATGGTTTATTAAAGGATGCTGAAGAATTAGGCAAAAAAGCCGCAAGAGCGATGATGGAGGATTTCTGTGAATAAAGTGAACGTTGGTGTTATTGGTGTTGGAGCAATGGGTTACAATCATGCAAGAGTTTTTTCTTTACTAGAAAATGCCAATCTTCTGGCAGTATCTGATCTGATGAAGGATAAGGCAGATAAAGTATCTCAAAAGTACAAGACTTTAAGTTTTGTGGATTACAAGAAAATTTTGGAGATGCCAGAGATAGAGGCAGTAAGTGTTTGTGTCCCAACTACTCATCATTTTGATGTTGTAATGGAAGCTATAGAGAATGAAAAACACGTATTGGTTGAAAAACCAATATCATTTACTTTAAAAGAAGCGAAAAAAATGGTGAAAGCAGCAAAAAAGCATGGGATCAAACTGGCCACGGGTCATGTAGAAAGGTTTAATCCGGTGGTGGGAAAGGCAAAGGAATTGATAGAAAGTGGTGTTATTGGGGATGTTGTTTCTGCATCAGCGAAGAGGGTAGGTCCCTTCCCTCCCAGAATAAAAGATGTGGGGGTTACGGTGGATCTTGCAATACATGATATAGACGTCATGTTCTATCTTTTTGACAGCCGTGTATCTCAAATATTTGCAAATATGGGCAGTATACTGGCAGAAGTTTTATATGAGGATCATGCTGAAATAATGACTAAATTTAATAATGGTATAATTGGTATGCTGGAGGTAAACTGGCTTACTCCTTATAAAAAAAGGGAATTGGAGATAACGGGTGTAGATGGAATCATATCTATAGATTACATAGATCAGAGTATCAAAGTTTATGGAAAATTCGCTCAAAATATAGATATAGCTCATAAAGAGCCATTAAAAGAGGAAATAAGTTCATTTTTATCCTGTCTCATAAATGATCATGACCCGAAAATCACGGGGGAAGACGGGGTATATGCTTTAAAAGTAGTGCTTGCAGCTATGGAATCTGCAAGGAAAAACTCTCCGATAAAGATTAATGAATATTAAAAAAGTTTTAGGATGTGGGGCCATGAATGAAGAACTTATTAGGAAAGCCTATGAACTAAGAAGCAGAGGTTTTACAACTGGAGAAATAGCAGATGAACTAAATGTTTCAAAAGATACTGCAAGATGGCTTATTTTACAAGTAACTGGTAAAAAGCTGGAAACTAAAGCTCAAAAAACTCCTATTGATTTTGCAATAAATTGGGAAAGTTTAGGTGGCAGTTCTACCAGAATGAAACATGTATCAGCGGCAATGGCTGATATGGCATCCAAATATGGTGAAGGAGAGGTTATTGTAGGTATCACTGTAAGTGGGATACCATTTGCCACTATGATGGCAGACATACTAAATGTAGATATCGCCGTATTCCATCCAATAAAACACAGAAAAAAGGAAGATGCAAAAGGTGCCATAAG
>VGTM01000085.1 GCA_016874685.1 Methanobacteriota archaeon | reverse complement strand
CATAATACTTCTATAAACAAATACACATATAAATGTTTCCATATAATGATTTAAACAAATTAAACAAAGAATTCAACCACAGCAAAATTTAATGATCAAAAGACCAACAAGTTAATCGAAATTCTCTTTACTATTTTTCGACATATTTTTCTGGGTTTTCATCAAACTCTTTCTTACATCCTGGAGCGCAGAAATAGAATTTTTTCCCCTTATATTCACTCTTAAATTGCGCTGTCTTTTCATCCACTTCCATTTTACATATTGGATCAATAGCCATTTTTTTTCACCTCATTAATTTTTTTATCAATTTTTAGGATTTTAATTTTTTTTGCTGGAGGCATATACCCCTTTAGCATCAGAGAAAGAGATATCACCGTTACAGAGCTCATAACCATAGCAACCCCGGCATATTCGGGTCTAAAAGTTACACCGAATGTTGGATAAAGTAATCCTGCTGCAACAGGAATAAGTAAAGTATTGTATGCAAAAGCCCAGAATAAATTCAGTTTTATTCTTGCCATTACCTTCCGAGAGAGCTGCACCCCTGCAACAGAGTCCATAATATCATCTTTTATAAGAACTATGTCCCCGCTTTCTATAGCCACATCTGTACCACTTCCAATAGCGATTCCCACATCAGCCTGAGCAAGTGCAGGTGCATCGTTTATACCGTCACCTACAAAGGCAACAACTTCTCCATCTTTTTGAAGTCTCTTCACTTCATCTGATTTATCCTGAGGTAAGACCTCCGCAAGTACATTTTCAATTCCAATCTGCCCTGCAATTGCATCTGCAGTTCGTAAATTGTCACCAGTTATCATGACCACCTTAAATTTCATTTTTTTAAGTTCTTCAATTGCAGGTTTTGTTGTCTCCTTTAAAGTATCAGCGATGGCTATTATTCCAGATAATTCCTGATCAATAGCTATCAGGATAGCTGTTTTACCCTCATTTTCTAATCTAAGTATATTTTTCTCTGTTTCCTTAAATATTGAGATATTTTTATCCCTAAAAAGTGTTCTATTTCCTATCAACACTTCCCTATTATCTATGGTTGCTACAACTCCCTTTCCTCCAAATGTATCAAATTTTTTGCTCTCTTCTAATTCTACGTTTTCTTTTTGCGCCTTTTTTACCACTGCTTCTGCTATGGGGTGTTGTGAGTTCCTCTCAACACTCGCAGCCAGTTTTAATAGAACTTTTTTATCTATTCCTATAGTTAGTATGTCTGTAACTTCTGGTTTTCCCTTAGTAAGAGTTCCTGTTTTGTCAAATAACACAGAAGTAAGTTTTTCTGATAGTTCAAGAGCTTCACCCCTCTTTATGAGAATACCGAGCTCTGCTCCCCTTCCAATACCAACTGTCACAGCTGTGGGGGTCGCAAGTCCCAGGGCGCATGGACATGCCACCACAAGAATGGATATAAGTACAGTTAGGGCAAATAGAAGTGTGCTTCCCAATATTAAGTACCAGATAATGAAAGAAACTATTGCAATGGTTAGTACAGTGGGTATAAAATAGCCTACTGCTTTATCTGCAATTCTTTGAACTGGCGGTTTAGAACCCTGAGCTGCATCCACAAGCTGTATTATCTGAAATAGAACTGTATCCTTGCCTATTTTAATAGCTTCAAATTTTATTATGCTGTTTTTGTTAAAAGTTCCCCCAACAACATTCTCCCCTATCTTTTTAAGGGCTGGAATTGGTTCTCCACTGATCATGGATTCATCTACATAGCTTTCACCTTCAACCACTTTTCCATCTACTGGAATTTTCTCTCCAGGTTTAACCATTACCAAATCACCTATTTGGACATCTTCAATAGGGATTTTCATCTCACTTTTATCACGGACGACGTTTGCGGTTTTTGGCTGTAATCCTATTAATTTTTTTATGGCAGATGAAGTTCTTCCCTTTGCTCTTGCCTCTAAATATCTGCCCAGTGTTAGAAATGCAGCTAGCATTAAAGCAGTTTCATAAAACATGAACTCCTCTGTAAGCACAATGCCGAATGTTCCGAATATGCTGGATATGTATGCAACCCCTATACCCATTGAATACATGACATCCATGTTCAGACTCCTGTTTTTAAGGGAACGATATGCAGCGATAAATATAGGGTAACTTACATAAATAAAAGGAATAATCGAAACTGTGAGCATGAAATAGGGCATCGAAAATGGCAGATGGATGTGTAAATACATCAGAACCATTAAAGGAAGTGATACTCCAAAACCAACAATTATCCTGTTTTTTTTATCCTTTAAATCTGCAATTCTGGCTTTTTCTTCAAGGTCTTCTGTGTCCTCGCCTTCAACTCCCAGATACTGATAGCCCACATCTTCTATAACTCCTCTCATATCTTCGATACTGACCATGTTTGGATTGTATGTTACGTAAGTCTTCTCAGCGCTTAAGTTAACGTTTACACTGCTTATACCATCTAATTTGCCGAGTGCATCTTCGATAGCCTTTACACACATTGCACAGGTCATTCCACCCACTTTGATGGTTACCCTCTCGTTTAGTACGCCGTAACCTGTAGTTTTCACTGTATTCTCAAGTTCTGAGAGTTTCAGTTTTTGAGGATCATATTGAACTGTGGCTTTTTCTGTTCCAAAATTTACTTGTGCTTCATCCACACCTTCAAGATTTTTCAGTGATTTTTCTATGTTTAGGGCGCAGGATGCGCAGTGCATTCCAGTTATCCTTAATTCAGCTTTTTTTTTGGATTTTTCTGCCATCGGTTTCCTCCAGTTCAGAATAGATGTTAATATTGATTTCAATATTATAATACTTAAAAAGGAATTTGAAGGAAGAACAATAAATAATTTCAACTTAAAATGATGGTTAAATTCCTCTTAAATCCTTAAATATTTTACCGTCTTTCATTACCAGGACTATGTTATCAGGATCACCCAGAGACTTAATATCGGCTATTGGGTCGGGTTTACTTATCACCACATCTGCAAGTTTCCCTTCATCGATTGTACCCAACTCATTCTGCCATCCTAAACATTCAGCTGCGGTTTTTGTTCCGGTTAGGATAGCTTCTTCAGGTTTCATGCCTATATCGCACAAGAAACCCAACTCTTGTAGGTTGATACCGTGAGATACAACACCGCAGTCAGTGCCCATAGCTATACGAACACCAGCTTCATAAGCTTTTTTTATATTTTTTTCGTGGATTTCAACCAGTTTTATGGCATCTTCGATACTATAATCAGGTAAGTTGCCTGATTCAGCAGATTCTTTATTTACTTCCATTGTAACAAATGTTGGCACAAGATAGGTTCCTTGATCCAGCATCATTCTGATAGCCTCATCATCTAGATAGGTACCATGCTCAATGGAATGAATACCTGCTTTTAGGGCATTTTTGATACCTCCAAGCCCGTGTGCATGAGCCATTACTCTAGTGTTATTATGATATACTCCTTCCTCAACAATGACTTCCAGTTCTTCCACACTGAACTGGGTAAATTCAGGACTGTCATTAGCGCTCATAACACCGCCAGTAGCCATAACTTTGATAACATCTGCTCCGGCCCGCAACACTTCTCTAACCCTTTTGCGCACTTTTTCTACACCGTCGCAGAGACTGTGAGGAAAGCCAGGATAAGAAACTTTCATATCAAATCCAGAATTTAGCCAAAAATCAAAGTGACCACCGGTTATAGAAAGGGGGGCAACGCTGATCTGCAGGCGAGGACCAACCATCAAACCCTGCTCTAAAGCCATTTTAACTCCAATATCGGCAAGACCTGCATCGCGCGCAGTGGTTATGCCAGCTTCAATTGTGCGACGCATATTCTCTGCTGCTTTGTAAAAATAGAGAGAAAGTGGTGCGTACATGTTATCTTCCATTCTAAAGCCTTCTGCCATAAGATGTACGTGAGTGTCTATGAAACCAGGTAGTATGAAACCCCCTTGGGCATCTATTTGAGTTATTTTATCATTTGGGAGATTAATGGAATCTTCGCTACCCACTACACTTATATGCTGGTTTTCAATCAAAACAGCAGCATTATGAAGGGGTGGACCACCATTACCGTCAATAAGAGTTCCGTTATGAATTAGGGAATATTTCATGTTGATTCTCCTTTTATTTTATTATGGTTCTATCCTGGTTATTTATTGGTTTTTTTAGAAATTATAATTTTTACTTGACTATTAAATCTACCAATTAATTATGTTTCAAAAAGGATGTTTTTTTATTCTTTTTCAATATTATATCAAATCTATAATATGCATCTGGAAAGAGAAAAAAATATAAGGATTATAAGATAAATTAAAAACTACATACAAAATAAAAATGTAGGGGAGGTGAAAAGATGGGTGATATAAAAGAGATCAGATCAATTCCAGTTGTACCGTTTGCATTAATTACCGCAGCCGTTTTAGCAGTTATAATGTTCATTGTGGGCATAATCATGACCATATTTGGTGGAACAATGTTGGCATTTTTACCAACGCAACAATTTGGTAGTGTATTAGCTGGTGGTGCAATGATGGCCGTGGTCTTCATTATAATAGTACCGATAGTTTACTTTATAATCGGTTTTATAATGTATGCAATCCTTGCATTAATATACAACGTGTTAGCACCAAGAATCGGCGGAATCAAACTGGAACTTGAATAATTCAAGCATTTTTTTATTTTTCTTTTTTCGTAAAAAATTTAGAGAAAAAAATCAAAAATTTCATTTATAAATTTTATAAAATAATCAGCGGAGGTTAAGATATGGCAGATTGGGGAGCAGTAATAATTGGATTTATCTTGTCGATAGTATTGGGTGCGGTATTTGGAGTAATTGGCGGACCTATAGGTGGATTTATTGGCATATTTTTAGCAGGTGTAATCGTTGGATACATGGTTAACGAAGATGTCATGAATGGCGCAGTTAACGGAGCACTCGCTGGTGCGTTCGGGGCGATAGTACTGGGAGTATTACTCCTAATATTTGGTACAATATTTCTTGGGTTAATAGGATTCGCAGTAGCTGCATTCACGTCACTTTTACTCTTATTAGGAGTTATTGGGGTAGTGATTTTAATGGCGATTGGTGGTGCCATAGGATCCATGATAAAAGGAGAGGGATAAATGAAAAATTAAGTGGAGTTATTCATCAACAATTTTCTTTTTTAAACCTTAGGTCTAAATATATAATTCTTTTGTTAATCTGTGGTACATTTCAGTGCATTTTTTGAGTTTAACGAAGAAAAAAAGGAAAAAAATATAAGTAGTATCAAATATAGAAAGAATATAAAAATCTAGGGGGAGGTGAAAAAAGTATGGAAATTAAATGGATGCCGGTTATAATTGGTTTAGTAATAGCAGTAATTCTTGGTATAATCCTTTCATGGATTTCGCCATCATGGGGAGGTTTCATAGCATATCTTTTAGCAACAATATACGTTGGTTATACCGTTGGCGGAGACTATATGAACGGTGCAATTCATGGGGCCCTGGTAGGTGTCATTGCTGGAATAATAGGTGGACTCATAGCCATGGTACTATTAGGAGCCTTAGCAGGTGGAGTTGGCGTAGCATTAGGACTAGGAGCACTAATAATAGCAGTTATCATAGACGCAATTATTGGAGCAATCGGTGGAGCAATCGGAGTTCTAATAAAAGGACAAGGATAACATCATTTACAGCGATCATTGCACCAAAACTTTTCTTTTTTTTTATTTTAAAGTCATAGGACTTTAATTATTTAAAAAAAAACATTTTTTTTCAAAATTTCTTTTAAATTAAATAAATCTCAATGATTTTTATGAATTTTTTTGATATAGCAGAAAAAAGAAAAGAATATAAGGAAATATAAAAATATAAAGACATAGCATTTAAAAGGAGGTGAAAAGTATGGACATTGGAAATTTAGTAACAGATTCTCTTAAGTATCCACTTTCAGACTGGCCAAAAATTTTGATACTTGGAATCATCATTGTAATCAGTCAGATATCAAGTATAGTAATGTTAATAACATACAACACTACATTAACATCCGTTTTAGGCATCATTGGACTCATAGTTGGATTATTTGGATACGGCTACCTAATCAGAATCATAAAATCTTCCGTGGCAGGTGTTTCAGAACTTCCAGAATTTGACGAATGGGCTGGTTTGCTTATAGACGGTATTAAAGTTGCTATAGTGGGATTTATTTATTCACTGCCTGCTATTATAATTGTTTTAATTTCGGCAGCAGCATTAGTGGTAGGACTACTTGGATCAATTTCAGGAAATCCATCAGCAGCTCTGAGTGCAGCTGCAGGAGCAGGAGTCGGCGGAATTATCCTCGCAATGTTATACATGATCATAATAGTTCCAATAGTGGCCATGGCTGTGGCCCATATGGCATACAATGATCAATTCGGTGCAGCATTCAGATTCAGTGAGTTATTCGATAAAATTGGTAGCATAGGATGGGGAGATCTCATAGTCTGGTACATAGTGGTTGGAATTCTGTATCTAATCCTTGCTTTCATAGGAGGTCTTATAACCGGTCTTTTCAGCTTAATCCACCCTATTGTCGGATTAATTTTAATGGCATTGATTGTATCTCCATATCTCCAAATGTTCCTTGCTAGAGCAGTGGCGTTAGAATACATGTCAGAATAAAAAAATCTCCATTTTTTTCTTTTTTTTATGATAAATTTATTTTTTTTAAAACCGGATTTAACGATTTTTTTGGATTTTTGAGATAATAAAAGAAAAAAATATAAAGAATGTAAAAGAAATATAGAATTGTAAAATTTAAAAGGAGGTGAAAACTATGGAAATTGGAGAAATTATATCCGATTCAATAAAGTATCCATCCTCCAATTGGGGAAAGGTGCTTATTCTGGGAGTGATAATGATAGCCTCTATTCTGATTGTTCCTATATTTCTTGTATACGGATATATATTCAGAATAATTAAGGCCACTTTAGCTGGAATGGACGAACTACCTGAATTCGATGAAATTGGGGATATGTTCGTTGATGGGCTGAAAATTTTTGTGGTGGCTATTGTTTATGCTATTCCAGTAGCTATAATATCCTGGCTTTTTAATTTAGTGCTTGGATCAGCATTTTACAGTGCAGCTACAGTGACTTCTCTTTCAGCAGGTATGTTCTGGGCCCTCATGGCTGGTAACATCGTCTTTATCATTATCGCAATCATCGTTGGGCTCATCGAGATCATGGCCATTGCCAACATGGCATATTACGACGGCGAATTAGGAGCAGCCTTCCGCTTTAGCGAAATCCTGAATCTCATAGCTTCGATAGGTTGGGGTAAATACATAGTAACATACATAGTAATCGTTCTACTGGCTATGGTAGGTGTCTTCATAGGAATGCTGACCATGTTTATCCTAATAGGTATAATCCTACTGCCACTGGTGATAATGCCTTACATTGCTATGTTTGCCTCCCGTGCTATAGCCCTGCTAGTTGCTGATGTTATTGCAGAGGTTCCAGAAACTCCAGAAGTTCCAGAACCTGAATAAAAATTTTTTTCCTTTTTTTCCTTTTTTTGTATTGACTTTAAGAACTGAATATTTAATCTAACTATTAATATTTAAGTAGAAAAATCAAAAATACCCAAAAAAGGTGATAAGATGAGTGACTGGAAAGCTGTAGGTATAGGAGCAATAACAACAGCAGTCTTAACCATTGTTTTTGCCCTGGCTGTATTCCCACTGTTCTTTTTAGGACCAATCCTAGGTGGTTTTATAACTATCTATCTCATCCGTGAAGATGAGGATTGGGAAGAGCCAAAAGACGCTGCTGTACAGGGTGGTGTTGCTGGAGTTATTGGTGGACTGATAATTGGAATTCTTTTTATTATAGGATTTGGCGCTATTGGTGCAATAATTGGGATCTTTTTGGAAACATTAGGACTTGCAATAACCACAATATCCATAATAATTGGTATTTTTGTGGGTATAGTCTCCATGCTAATATGTGGTGTTCTTGGAGCCATTGGAGGAGTTATCGGGGCATCTGTTAGGGAAAGGGGTGTAGAATAGTTACAATAAAATCTTTATAAATCCATTATCTGCATCAACCTCTACTAAATCCCCATCTTTTAGTAGATCTAGAACATCTGCCTCTGGTCTATCAACAAGAGGTATTCCTGCCATTATAGCCCCAGTTGCAATTATTGGCTCAGCTTTTATTGATATTATTGCCTTGGGGGCTGTATTATTTTTAGCCATCTGATAAATAATGTAAGAACCAACAGTTGAACCTTTTCCTGAAGGGATGACCAGAATCTTCTCACTTATATTTTTACCATGGAGTTCGTGCCCTACATCAATAATAATCCCTGTTTTGGGGTCAACTCCGCCTAAAAAGCTGATTGGATCCTTTGTTACGATAACTTCACCCCTTACATGGCCTTTAGCAATTTTTCTGCATTTTAT
>VGTM01000084.1 GCA_016874685.1 Methanobacteriota archaeon | reverse complement strand
TATTATTACAAGGAACGATTTCAATGCACTATTTTTCTTAGAAACTGTCAAAGAATTTCTTATTGGAAAAAGAAAATTTTTGATAGCTCTTCTTCAAAACCCCAACTTATTAGAACATGAAACATTCACTGAACTCCTGCAAGCTGTATTCCATTTAACAGAAGAACTTGAAAAAAGAGTAGATGTAAGGCGATTGCCTGATGCTGATTATACACATCTTGCACTGGATACTAAAAGAGCATATGTTCGTTTAGTCCATGAATGGTTAAGATATATGGAACATCTCATGACTAATTATCCATATCTCTTTTCTCTTGCTTTGCGCACTAATCCATTTGATCCAGATGCTTCAGTTAAGATTCAAGATTAATTGAGAAAGAAATATCGAATAGTTTATATACTTGGAATAATATATTGCTAAAAAACTCATAAGGACGATCTTATGGAGAGATTAACTCTAGAGCAATATAGAGAAATGGTTGAAGATATAATTAACTTCAAAAAGCTGAAGGGACAGATGCCTGATTTTGCAATTGTTGAGGGGTATAAAATAGAGAAAAAGGACT
Source organism: Methanobacteriota archaeon (assembly GCA_016874685.1). GTDB lineage: Archaea > Methanobacteriota > Methanobacteria > Methanobacteriales > Methanobacteriaceae > VGTM01. The sequence goes on along the minus strand of VGTM01000084.1, from coordinate 8,055 downwards.
ATATCCACATGATTGAACGGGTGAACGAATTTGTGTTGGAGATAGGTCGGAACCCAAGGGCTGTTGATATTGAGACATCAAATGAAGGTGAAATTGGACCGAAGGCTTCTGCAACGTTTTTAAAATGATTTGAATTTAAGATTTGAATTTAATTATAATCTTTACTTTAAATATTATATTCTTTATAGTCTTTCATAGTGTTTATATTCTTAAAACTCTGATTTGTTTTATCCAGTATTTCCACAGGGACGTATTTTACATTTAAACTTTTTATAAGGGATTTAGCATCTTTTATTTCTATGTTAAGGAGTTTTTCAATGTTATCTATCACATCTTTTTTATAGAGAGAGTGAAGAGGTTCTAAGTGATTTTTATCCCAGCATGGGACAATTGCATCGAAATTATATTCTTTATCTTCTTCTGCAAGTTTGAACATCTTTAAGATAAATGATTTGGAAATAAATGGTGAATCACAGGGCAGGACTAAAGCATATTTCGAATTTATCTTCAAAAGACCTGTGAGAATACCTACAAGTGGGCCTTGATCCTTGATTGTATCAGTATAAAGTCTTAAAAAACCATTTTTTTTATCTAGTTTATCATGTAAAATCTCTTTGTAATTTTGGACCTGTATTTCATCCTGTAAAATTATTATTATCTCGTCAGCGATATCTTCTGCAGCGTTCAACACATGAAGAATCATGGGCATATTTTTAAAAATTATTAAACCTTTATCCCCACCTATTCTTCTTCCTTTACCACCACATAGTATTATACAGGATTTCATGGTAAACTACTTTCAATATAAGCTTCTTTAAGCTACTTCAATAAATAAAATTGAATAAAAATCAAATCTAATTTTACATTAATCGGGTAGTGGGATAGTTAGGGCTTTCATTGGTTATTAAAAGATCATGTGGGTGGCTTTCTTTTATCCCGCTTGAGGTAATCTTAACCAATTTTGCGTTTTTCTTCATACTAGAAATATCTTTGGCTCCGCAATAACCCATAGAAGCTTTTAATCCCCCTACCAATTGGAAAAGTACTTCACTTAAAGGTCCTTTATACGGTACTACACCTTCTACACCTTCTGGTACAAGCTTAGCATGTTTCATGGGGCCCTTTACCTCCTGGAAATATCTATCTGTCCCGGCACCAAATCCGCCTGTCATGGCTCCCAATGAACCCATTCCTCTGTATTGTTTGTATTTTCTCCCATTCATGATTACAACATCGCCTGGTGCTTCATAAGTTCCAGCAAGTAGATTTCCAAGCATAACAACGTCGGCACCGACGGCTATAGCCTTGGCAATGTCTCCTGAAAATCTTAAACCTCCATCTGCTATAACTGGAGTATCATATTCTGAAGCAACATCAGCAACTTCTGATATGGCTGTAAGTTGGGGAATTCCTACACCTGCAATAATTCTGGTTGTGCACATTGAACCTGGACCAATACCAACTTTAAGACCATCCACATCCATAGCTATTAAGTCTTCAGCTGCTTCTTGAGTGGCTATATTTCCAGCTATAAGGTCGGCATCAATATTATTTTTAATGGTTCTTAAAAATTTCACTACATTTAAATTGTGGGCATGAGCACAATCCACTGCTATAATATCTGCACCAGCATCATCTAAAGCAATTGCTCGTTCCAGATCAAAAGGACCTGCTGCTGCTGCTACAACAAATCTACCTATTTTATCCCTAGAGGCACTTGGATACTTTTTTCTCTCTAAAATATCGCGCATGGTTACAATACCTACTATTCTATTATCTCGAACAACGGGAAGTCTTTCAACCTTGTTTTCATAAGCTATATCCAAAGCTTCATCTGGTGTGGTTGATTCTGAGATTGTGACAACGTCTTCAGTCATGATTTCTCCTACACTCCTTTCAGCATCTGAATTTAGAATAGGAGTTATATCTCTTCTACTTATTATTCCTACGATTACGTCATTCTTGACGACAGGAAGTCCACTTATCCCTTCTTTGTCCATTATTTCACTTGCATCTTTAAGGGAAGCTTCAGGACTTATGGTTATAACATCGATTATGGTAAGATCACCTGATCTTTTGACCTTTTTTACTTCTTCCACCTGCTCTTTAATGGTCATATTCCTGTGTATAACCCCTAATCCCCCTTCCTGGGCAAGAGTTATAGCCATTTCAGACTCAGTCACTGTGTCCATGGCAGAACTTATGATGGGAATGTTTAAATGGTAATTTCTTGAAACTCTTGTCTTTGTTACAACATCTTTTGGCTCAACAGAAGATGCCGAAGGCACCATTAAAAAATCATCGAATGTATAGCCATCATGAGCATCTTTTAATTTTTTAGAGTACATTAAAACACCTCAAAGAACTTGAAAAACAATGAATGATAATAAAGTTATCATTTAATGGATTTATTAGATGAAGTTGTCCACCTTCCTAAAAATTATTAATCCGGTCTTTTAATTCTATAACCGCGCTTCTATGGATTTTACCCAAATTTCTATCACCGCCTATGCAAGCTGCTCCTCTTATACCAACTACATCACAATTTAATTGATATAAAGTCGAAAGATTTTCTTCTTTTATGGAACCAGCTAGGGCAGCCTTCATTCCGTAATTATGAATTTCATCTACAAATATTTCCAAGGATTCTTGATCCATAAAATCAAATAGATTTTTTCCATCTTTAACAGCTGTATCAACCATTGCTAAATCAGCACATGATGCTGCTGCAATTTTTGGTATTTCCATTGGATCAACAGCTCCAACACGATGGGCATCAGCATATCCTGATGCCACTACAAATGCATCCTCTCTATAATATTTGACTGCTTTGACCACGTTTTTCATTACATCTAAAGCCTGGTCATAATTTTTTGTCCCGTACAGTCCAACCTTAATATAATCTGCACCAGAGATTACAGCTCCAACAGCTGCTAGGGATACTGTTCCTGGTTTATATGGGACATCTCCCAGTGTTGCACTGATTTTCATACCGTTAGGTGTCATCTCTCGTATGCTTTTTATAACCCATGGAAAATTTGCGCCTAATGATCCTTCTTTTGGATTTTTAACATCTATGATGTCTGCACCACCTTCTATTGCTTCAACTGCTTCTTGTGTATCTATTGGGCTTATCAATAGAAGCAAATCATATACCTCCTGTTAATAATCAAATCACAAACATTATATTTAAGTGTATTGTTTAGGTGTATAATCATGATAAATAACAATTAAAACGGCTGTCCAGTTTTTTTGATCTTTTTTACAATATCATAATGTTTTTTATGGAAAAATCCAGATTTTACAGAATCTTCTCTCAGTTTTTCAATCATTTCATTTGTTGGAACTTCAACAGGACAGTCAAGAGTACATAAACCACAGAGTGTGCAGAAAAAAAGCCCTCCTTCGAAGCACGTCTTTTCATTCTCAATAAAACGACTTAAGGCTATACCCCTTCCACCTAAATATCCTCTGTATCCAAAATCATATCCAACGGCATTGTATACTGGACAGGACACTACACAGCTACCACAACCTATACAGAGAAGACATTCCCTACATTTTTTCGAAGCTTCACTTCTTCCATTGTCAATCATTATAACTACTACTTTCTTTGCACCGTACATGTCTTCTATAAGTACTTGTTCTATGTCAGCTGTTTTTGAGGGAGATGATATTACATTCATATATGCTGGAACTGTTGTTCCTGTTGCAAATATTGTTTCTAATTTCACTACTGAGATGGCATCTTCTATAGTTCGAACCAACTTATCAATGCCCACTACAACTATATGAAGGTCCTGCATTGATAATAAACTGATATTTCCTTCATTGTGCACAAGTATTATGGATCCATCTTCGGCTGCTATTGAATTAGCTCCGGTTATTCCAATTTTACAATGGGAAAGCTCATTTATGATATCGGTTTTAATTACTTTGATGATGGCGTGAGGATCAGGCTCAATTTCAACAATAAATTTTTCTGAGACTATTTGAGCTATATCTTCAACATTTAGGTGTGAAGCAGGCCCAATTGGGTGGGAAGGGGCTCTACTTTCTGGATCTAACTGGACAATTCTATCACCCATATCTGTTTCAACAACCTCTATCTCTTTATCCTCTAAAAATGTTGTAAGCCCTATTTCAAATATTGTGTTTGATTTTGACTTTGCCACCACAGTCTCGTCTTTTACTAACTTGTAGATTTCACTTAATGCCTTTTTGGAATCTTCTGCAAATATAAAATCTATGCCATTTGTTTCAAAATTTGTTTTTGCAGTTTTTATTAGATTATCGAGGTTTGAGATGGAATTTTCCCTTATTTTTTTAACTCGATCCATAAGCTTTTTTGTGGCTTCATACTCCATGAGATTATTTCTTCTCTCCTCCAATATGTGGAAAGATTCACGCATGGTTTTTAGTTTGGATTTATTCATCTTTAAACCCCATTAAAATAATTTCTGATAGATCTAATATTTTCAGACAACCCCTGCACGCATTTTCTAGATTTAGGATGCAGAAAGGGCATGCAGAAGCTATTATATTCGCACCAGTTATTTTTGCATCATCTATTCGCATCTTCGAAATTTCCTCTGTGATATCCGAAAAAGCAGACTTAACCCCGCCACCAGCACCACAACATCTCGATTTTTCTTTATTTCTATCCATTTCCACCAAATCGGCAGTTTTATTTAAAATATTTCGTGGTGCATCATATTCTCTGCAATGTCTACCTAGATGACATGGATCATGATAGGTAACCTTTTCTGAGACTTTTTTTAGCTCTAATTTTCCCTCAGCAATCAGGGAACCGAAAAATTGTGAAGTGTGGGTAACATCTAAATTAGCGTCTAGAATATTTGAATAATCGTATTTTAGCGTTCTATAACATCCTGCACATGATGTCAGTATTTTATCATTCCCAATTTTATCTAGGGTCTTTGTCATGACTTCAACAGCGTCATCGTGAAAACCTGTTCTTAACAAAAATGACCCACAACAATTTTCATCCTTTAATGTTATATAATCCACATCTGCTCTTTGTAATATAATTTCTGTAGCTTCAGATATGTTATTAAGCTTTTCTCTTATGACACATCCTCTAAAATATATCATATTTGCACCGTTTATCCAAATTAAGGTAAATAGTTGATTGTTAGTTGATTGTTAATGAAATTTCATTTTTATTTTCTAAAAAATTTTTAAAGTTATTTATAAACTTTTTTTATCAATAATCAATTAAATTATTTCATTGATACTTGAAAACTAAGTAAAATAAATTTTTTCAATTCATGATTTTGCATGTTTCGTTTATTTATTCAAATAGATCACTTGTTTTTAAAAAATCTATTTAATCTAGCTTTAGTATTTTTAGTTATTACTTTAAGGATTTTTTTTCTTTTTCTTCTTTTTGGGAATACTCTCTTTGAAGAGCGATTTCCCTTACAATCTTTGTTATTTGTATTTCGATATTTTCTATCATTGTATACATTTTAAAAATAAGATAATAGCAGCCAATAAGACCTAGTATCAATGCTAGATCCAGCCCTCTTCCTATCCCTATCATGTTAGCTAAGAAAGTTGTAGATTCTGGATATAATGAGATCCATATAACAATTATCCAAACACCCAGCCAGAAAGCCAGCATTCCACCAGACATTTTACCCTCTTTAAATCTTAAAAAAGAGAGAATTATGGCAAATATTCCAATCAAAATTCCTAATATCGAGTATATCATGTTAACACCTGTTAATACTTGTTTATATTCATAATTTCATAAATTATATTTAACTGGATTTTTTTAAACCTTTTTTAAGGATTAGCGAAACTATCTGAAAATATCCATTATCATCTTAAAGAGTATTTTAAGCCCCACCTGGGTGTTTGTACCTTTAGAAAGTGAATATTCTGTGTAAATAGTCTTAATAGGCACTTGTTGAAGTTTTAAGTTATTCCTTTTTATTTCCCTGATTATTTCAGATGATATCCCATATCCTCTTGATTTAGTATTTAGTGATTCACCTGCCTTTCTATTAAACGCCCTTAAACCTGACTGGGAATCATGAACATGAATTCCGTAAAAGATCCAGGTTATTGAATTCATAATGTAATTTCCAAGTTTTTTTGTAACTGGCATATCATTAAAATCTCTTTTTCCTATCACAATGTCAGCTTCACCATTCATGATTGGTGTGCATACTTTAATTACGTCTTCTGGGTCATGCTGACCATCAGCATCAAAGGTTACAATTATATCTGGATTTTTACGAAGGGCGGCTTCTATCCCAGTCTTTAATGATGCACCCAACCCTCTATTTAACACATGTCTATAAATGTAACCTTTAGGATATGATTTATCAAAGAAACTCTTTACTATTCTGTAAGTATCATCATCTGAACCATCATCTACTAAAATTATTGGTAAATTTTTAGCTTCGAGACCTTTTAGGACGTTTTTAATTGTTTTATTTTCATTGTAAGCAGGTACCACAACATATACATCCAAATCCAGCCCCTCAAAAAAAGATTTATCAACTTTTCCCAGATTATGTGAAATCACATTCTTAGATCTTGAAATCTGTTTATGATTATTTTTAAACCTATTTTTCGATGGATCTATATCCTGTAAGCTTTTAATATTTATTTTCATATAATTTTTGCTCCATACATAATGCAGAAGTTTTATGTCATAATATATCTTCAATTTATATAAAAAACGTTTTTGTTCTATCAGAAAATTAATAAATAGTCTAAATTGATTATAGTGATTGAAATTAAAATAAATTGAACTGACATTAAAAATAGGGATCTGGAATGACTTTAAATATTATTGTATTATACCCAATTTTGATATTTTATTCGGATATTTTTTTTGCAAGATCAGTTACCCGTTTACCTAAATTCTTGGAGGTTTCAATACCAAAAACATCCTCCTTAATTTCTCCTGCTGCTGCAGCGAATCCAGTTCCCCCGTAATGGGCTGTGGGCGTTCCATCTCCCACAACAATTGCATCATGAATAAGTAGAAATTCATGGATCACAGAACAAGTAGTCTCTTGACCGCCATTTCTTGATGCTCCAACGGCTATTGCGCCACCTACTTTGTCTTTGAGTTTAAAATCCATTCTCAGGGGTCTTGATCTATCCATAAACATTTTGATCTGTGATGAAACAGATCCAAAATAAACCGGGCTTCCAATAATTAAACCATGGACATCTGCAATTCTGGCAATGATCTCATGCATATCGTCATATATAGCACAGTCTCCAGTTTCTTTACAGATATCGCATGCAATACATGATTCAATATCCATTTCCCCAAGATTTATAATTTCAGTATCTGCTCCAGATTCTTTCGCAGCTTTTAAAGCTCTTTCAACAAGAAATGCAGTGTTTCCGTTTTTTCTTGGACTCCCTACAATACCTATAATTTTGACCATTTTGATACCTCCAATATGTCGATGTTCTTTTTGTTATAATCGTTTATTGGATTCTTTAAGTTTTTTGCCTTAATAATAAGATAATTAATTTTTAATACTCAAATTGTTTTCCAATATTTTAAAAAAAATATAAAAACTTGTATAATACAAAGCATGTATAAAGAAAATATCGTTGGAATGCTTGAAAATTTAGGGTAACCGTCGGCTATAATCTTTAATTTTGCTCCCTTAACTTGAGATTATAAATATATGGAAGTATAGAGAACAAAAGGAAAAGTTTATTAACAAAGTATGAACAGAATGTCTTTATATTTCAGACACGCGAAAAAGCGGTTTAAAATAAATAACGTTTACCTCAAAGGTGTTATTAAATGTTGATTGGCTATGTAGCTGTAATAGTAGCTGCAATTATTGTAGGATTACTTTTAAAACTCCCAATACTTCCTGACAAACCAATGAGAAATTCATGGATGATAAGTATTATTTTTCCAACTGTTATACTCGCAGTGGGGTTTTTTGCTATATTCAACTATTTTAAAGTTTACAACAATATTTATACTGCAATCATTATTGGAATCTTCTCTGCAGTATTTTCGAAGTTTTTCTTAGAGAGAGT
>VGTM01000083.1 GCA_016874685.1 Methanobacteriota archaeon | reverse complement strand
CCATTAAAAATAACGTTAAATCCAAAAAAAATTCAAACATTATTTACGAGACAGCCTCTTAAAAGAAACAAAATTTCAATTTTTTTATACCCTCATTTTTATATAGTTGAAAAAATATTTACGCTCATGCCCTGTTTTCTGTGCAAAGATTTAAATAGTAGAAAGGCCATATTTCTAGATATGTCTGGTGATTTAGTATTGGAATTGTTTATTCCTGATGAAGAGAAAGCTTCAAATATTTTTAGATGTATAAGATGGGCGGGTGGTGTTTATTGTCCTGAATGCAAATCTTTTGACACGTATAAACGTGGTTTCACTGATGAGAGGAGAATTACACGGCGTTATTCATGTAATAACTGTGGTAAAAACTTCACAGATTTCACGGGAACGATTTTCGCCAACAAAAACCTTCTTTTGGGTGAAATGTTCTACATATTGGCAAATCAGGATAAAAAGAGCACAAAACGTTTATCAGAGGAATTAGGCCATAAATGGGATAGTGTTTACCGCATAGCAAAGGAATTCCGTGAATGCCTGTTGACAAATCCAAGGATCCTGTCCTGTCAAGAGAAACCGAAATAGACGAAATGTATCAATCTGCTGGCTCCAAAGGGTTTAAAAAAGCATCCAAGAAAAAGAGGCCTTAAATTACGGGGAAGAGGCACTTGGAAGAAAGACAAACCATCCATAATTACCATGGTGGAAAGAGGAACACGAAAAAGCATCTTAGTCGTTGAAAAGAACCTCTCCAAAGATTTAATACACCAAAAAATAGAAAAACGTTCTAAAGGACCTGTAAAAGCGTTCACAAACGATTATACCATCTACATCAACCTAAAAAAACATCCTCTGGTCAAGGAACATCAGGTGATTAACCACTCTGAAAAAGAGTATGCTGAAGGTGATAACCATGTTAACAACGCTGAAAACAAACATTCACTACTAAGACCTTACTTAAACATCTTCAGAGGACTTTCAAAGAAAAATCTCAACACATATGTTAAATTCTTCCAATTTATCTTTAACAATGGAATCAAATGGATAGAAAAAGCACTAAACCTAGCATGCACATGCACAGAAATAAGGAGATGAGCGAATATTTAATATAAAAAGAATAGAGATTTTTGAAAAACTTCTTTGGTTTTGATGGTATTCTATTTTAATGGGGAGTTATAAATAGTTTTTTATGAAAACCTTTACATCATTTACTTTGAATAAGGAATATAGACTCTTGAGAAGCTTGGTGATAAACTTGCTGAAGTTAACAGACTTATTGACTGGGAGGCTTTCAGACCCATAGTTAAAGGTATGTATAAAAATCAGACTAAACGTGGTGGAAGGCCTAATATGGATGAGGTGTTGCTGATCAAGCTCCTGGTGTTGCAGCAGTGGTATGGGCTTTCAGACCCTGAGTTGGAACGCCAGGTTGCGGATCGAATATCTTTCCGCAAGTTTTTAGGCTTTCCCGAGACCATACCAGACTATTCTACGGTCTGGTACTTCAGAGAACGACTGCTAGAAACAGGAAAAGACCAAGAGATCTGGAGGGAACTGCAGAAACAACTGGACAGTAAAGGTTTAAAGGTTAAAGAAGGCGTTATACAGGACGCAACATTCATCACAGCCGACCCAGGCCACGCTCCGGTAGATAAACCCAGAGGACCAGAAGCCAAAACACGCAGAAACAAAGACGGGACTTGGACCAAAAAAGGTAACAAGTCACATTTCGGCTACAAACTACACACCAAAAGCTGCAGAGAATATGGGCTGATGAGAGAACTGGAAACCACCACAGCCTCAGTTCACGACAGTCAAATAGACCTCTCCCAGAGGGGAGAAGTGGTTTACCGGGATAGGGGATATTTCGGCACACCCTGCAGGGGGTATAGCGCCACCATGCAACGCAAAGTACGGGGAAAAAAGCTCAACATAAGAGAAAAACAGCGCAACAAGAGAATAAGGCGCAAAAGGGCTCCTGGTGAAAGGCCCTACGCAATGATAAAGCAGATTTTCAAATCTGCCCACGTCCTGGTCACCACACTTAAAAGAGCAGCTGTAAAAATGATATTTACAGCCATCAGCTACAACCTACAACAACTCAAAACCCTGAAAAAGACCGGCATAGCGGTAGCTGTCTAAAAAAACCCAAAAAAACAGGATATAGGGAATAAAAAGAACAAAAAACAGAAAAAAAGGGATAAAAAAAGACTAATAAAAAAAACAAACTCAACAGAATCCAAAAAACAAAAGTAAATCAAAATTCTCAATAATTTCACTTTAATTCATTATGGATAAATAAAAACTTAAATGCAATATAATCAAAGTAAAATTGTGAAATATTTTTCAAATAAAAACTGAAACCAACAATCTTTATATAATATGAACTCAAATATAGGGATAGGAACTGTTTTTTATTATTATTTTTTGTCTAGAGGTGTATTTATGAATGACAAAGATCGATTGAAAGGCACTACAACTGTAGGTTTAACTTGCAAAGATGGAATTGTTTTGGCTACCGAAAAAAGGGCTGCAATGGGTAATTTAATTGCTCATAAGGTTGCAGAGAAGATTTTTAAGATAGACGACCACATAGGAACAACCATTGCTGGAGCTGTCTCAGATGCCCAAAGTCTCATGAAATATATAATTGCTGAAGTGGCCCTTTATAAAATGAGGAATGGTGAAAGAATAGGTGTCGAATCCGCAGCTACTCTTACTTCAAACATATTGCATTCTTCAAGATTTTATCCCTTCTTCGTTCAGACTCTGCTTGGAGGAGTAGATGAGGGAGGACCAAAATTATATTCACTTGACCCAACAGGCGGTATGATAGAAGATAAAATGATCGCAACAGGATCTGGTTCGCCAGTAGCATATGGCGTGCTAGAAGACAGATACAGCGAAGATATGTATGTTGAAGAATGTGTTGATATAGCTATACGTGCCATAAAATCTGCAATGGAAAGAGATGCCTTCTCAGGTAACGGTATCCTTGTTGCCACAATAACTGAAGAAGAAGGCTTTAAAAGGCTGTCGGATGAAGAGGTAGAAAAGAAAATTAAAGATGTTAATTAATTTTTTTATATTATATTAAAACTTATAAAGATTAAATTAAAATTTACATAGAGATTTTTCATTGACAATCGCGTTTAGAAAGTTGTAAGCATGTTTTACAACCCGTTTCTATTTTTTTGAAGTGATGTTATGGGTTCAGAGATTCTTGAAGAAATAAAAAATACAATAGTACAAAGATTGCCCCCTAGAGTACAAGTAGCGAAAGTAGAATTTGAAGGTCCTGAGGTTGTAATTTATACAAAAAATCCAGAGATCATAACTGAAAACGGGGAACTTATAAGGGATCTGGCAAAGGATATTCGCAAAAGGATAATAATCCGCTCAGATCGCTCAGTTCTAATGGATCCTGAAAAATCGATTCATAAAATTCATGAAATCGTTCCCGAAGAAGCTAAAATAACCAATATTTCTTTTGATGAGGTAACCTGCGAGGTTATTATAGAAGCAAGAAAACCCGGCCTAGTAATTGGAAAATACGGTACAACCTCAAGAGAAATAGTAAGACAGATTGGTTGGGCACCTAAAATTCTTAGAACACCGCCAATATCTTCTGAAATTATCCAAAGAGTGAGAAGAACCCTGAGACATAACAGTAAAGAGCGAAAAAATATTTTACAAAATTTAGGGAATAAAATTCACCGAGAAGTGGAAATCGAAAATGAATGGACAAGAATAACTTCTCTGGGAGGTTTCCGTGAAGTTGGAAGATCTTGCCTGTTTTTACAAACACCTAACAGTAAAATTTTAATTGATTGTGGAGTAAATGTCGCAGGATCTGATGATAAGAGTTCATATCCCTTCCTAAATGTCCCGGAGTTCGTTCTTGACAACCTCGATGCAGTTATAATATCACATGCTCATCTTGATCACTCTGGATTTCTGCCTTATCTATATCATTATGGGTATGAAGGGCCTGTTTACTGTACCACGCCCACACGGGATCTGATGACCCTCCTACAGCTTGATCATATAGATGTTGCTCATCGTGAGGACCAGCCACTTCCATTTAATGTAAAACACGTTAAAAAAAGTGTTAAACACACATTAACCCTTGATTATGGCGAAGTGACTGATATAGCCCCGGACATTCGTCTAACTCTGCATAATGCAGGACATATTATTGGGTCTGCCATGGTTCATATGCATATAGGAGATGGTCAACATAATCTTGTGTACACTGGAGATTTCAAATTTGAAAGAAGCAGACTCTTAGAACCTGCTGTATTTAAATTTCCGAGAATCGAATCACTGGTTATGGAAAGTACTTACGGTGGTCACGATGATGTACAACCAACCAGAAATGATGCTGAAAAAGAATTGGTAAGGACAATTTACAATACATTAGAACGGGGTGGAAAAATTTTAATCCCTGTTTTTGCTGTTGGAAGAGCTCAGGAGCTTATGATAGTTCTCGACGAATATATAAGGCACGGTATCATTGAAGAAGTTCCCATATACATAGATGGGATGATATGGGAGGCAACTGCCATACACACCGCCAGACCTGAATATCTAAGTAAGGATTTGAGGGATCAGATTTTCCATATCGGCAGAAACCCATTCATTTCAGATGTTTTTCAGAAAGTTAATGGTTTAGAAGAAAGAAAGGACATCGTTGAAGGAGATCCTGCCATAATTCTTTCAACTTCAGGGATGCTGAGTGGAGGAAACTCTGTAGAATACTTCAAATGGTTATGTGAAGATAAGAGAAATGCACTGGTTTTTGTTGGTTATCAGGCAGAAGGTTCTCTTGGAAGAAGGCTTCAGAAAGGATGGAAAGAAATTCCACTAAAAGAAGATGGAAAAACAAAGGTTTTCAATGTAAAGATGGAGATAAAAACAATTGAAGGTTTCAGTGGACATTCAGATCGTAAACAGCTTATGGATTATATTAGAAAAGTAACTCCAAAGCCGGAAAAAATCATGATATGTCACGGTGACAACTACAAAACAATGGATCTCGCTTCTAGCATCTACAGAACCTTTAAAATTGAAACAAAAACACCAATGAATTTAGAAACCGTGCGGATCCAATAAAACAAACTTTTAAAAAAGTTTGATCCAAATTTTTTAATAAAAATTTTTACTTAAAGTATACCTGATTATAAAATACTATTTCCTGAAATTGAAATCAATTACCAATAAAAAAAGTTTAATACACATTTTGTTCAATATAACCTCGATTTTGTGTAAGTTTTTCATAAACTAAAAGTTTCATTATTGAAAGATGTTAAAGTGGTGAATTTATGGTAACATACCGAGAATCAGGCGTTGATTTCAATTTAGAGGAGGCTGCTATCTCTGCATTAACTTCACAGATAAAAAATACTCTCTCTTTTAGGAAGGTAATTACAGAAACCGGACATTTCGCGGCACTGGTTAAATTTGGGGATAAGGCAATAGCCCTGAGCACAGACGGCGTGGGAAGCAAGATCCTGGTTGCTAAAATGATGGATAAATATGACACTGTAGGTATCGATTGTGTGGCAATGGTTGTAAATGATATTCTCTGTGTGGGAGCAGAACCAATAGCTATGGTTGATTATCTGGCTGTTGAAAAACCTGACCCTAAAATTGCTCTTGAAATAGGTAAAGGGCTTGCAGAGGGAGCTAAACAGGCAAAAATAGCTATTATAGGTGGGGAAACAGCATCACTCCCAGAGATAATAAATGATTTTGACCTTGCAGGTACTGGTATAGGTATTGTTGACATAGATAAAGTAATAAGTGGAGAAAACATCGAAGAAGGCGACGCTGTTATTGGAATAGAAAGTAATGGAATCCACAGCAATGGATTAAGCCTTGCAAGAAAAGTTTTTTTTGATGAAACTAACTTGAAAGTTGATGATCCACTTCCAACAGATCCAGACAAAACTGTTGGTGAAGAACTCCTAAAACCCACTGATATCTACGTAAAACCTGTAATGGACATTTTAAATTCAAATATAAATGTTCACGGACTTGCACACATAACTGGTGGTGGTTTTCTAAATCTTAAAAGACTAAAAAAAGGTATTAGTTATGATATAAACGACCTGCCAGAACCACACTCAATTTTCAAATCAATTTCACTTGAGGTTACCTTAGAAGAGATGTATAAAGTATTTAATATGGGAATAGGCTTTGTGGTAATTGTAAAGGAGGAAGATGCTGATAAAACAATAAATATTATTAAAAAATATAAAAACGCATATAAAATAGGATATGCTCTAAGGGACCCACAAGGGAAAATAAGAATAAAAAGTTTTGAGGAAAGCATTATCCAATATTAAAAGGTATAAATCATTCAAATTTTATTCAAATTATTAAAAAATTGATTATTAAAATTTTAAAGGTGTATGACATGAGAATAACAGTCAAACAGGAAAGATCAATAATCATTGAACTTCTAAGCAGGATGAAAGTGCCTCTAAAAGACGCCGAAATCGTTGCTGATGCTACTGTGGATGCAGATATCAAGGGATTTTCATCCCATGGGCTTGGTAGATTCCCCCAATATATAACGGGGCTAAAAGTAGGAACCATAGTTCCTGAAGCAGAAATAACCATAGAAAAAGAATCTATATCTACAGCGCTTATAAACGGCAATCACAAATTTGGTCATGTTGTAACCTTTAGAGGTATGGAGATCGCCATCAAAAAGGCAAAAGAAACTGGAATTGGGCTTGTGGGAATACATAATTCTAATCACTTTGGAATAGCCGGATATTACTCTGATATGGCCATCATGCAGGACATGATCGCTATTGTAATAGCAAATACTGAGCCAGCAGTAGCTCCTATCGGAGGTAAAGAGCCAATACTCGGTACAAATCCAATAGCAATAGGTATTCCATCAAATAAGCACTATGTATCAGTTGATATGGCTACCTCTGCGTCTGCACGGGGAAAACTCATGGAAGCAATGCGGAAGGGTGAGAAGATCCCAGAAAACGTGGCACTGGATACAGAAGGAAATCCAACCATAGATCCTGAAGCAGCGCTTAAGGGATCTATTCTACCATTTGGAGCTCATAAAGGATATGCACTCGCTTTCATGATTGAGATCCTTGCAGGACCGCTTGTTAAGGCTGCATTCGGCAGGGAAGTTACGGGAACAGCGAATTCAGAGGTTATGTGTACAAAAGGAGATCTTGTTGCTGCCATAGACCCAAAAAAATTCGTTGACCTCGAAAAATTTAAAGAAGATGTAGACGATTTTATAAGTGAGATTAAAGCACCGGGTAATATATTCATACCAGGAGATATGGAAGTTAGAAATGTTAAAAGATTTAAAGAAGAAGGAATTCCAATAGATGATAAACTCCTATCACAGCTGGAAGAAATAGCTGATGAATTATCATTTGACCTGGAGGCTTTGTTAAGTGGAAAGTAGTCAAGCTGTTTATGAAGCATTGAAATCTGCTGGAATCGACTTTGTGGTTAGTTTGCCCTGTGTAAACCTTGGAAAAATCATGGAAATGGTGGATTGCGACTCTGATATAATCCATGTTCCAGTAACCCGGGAGGAAGAAGGATTCGGAATCTGTGCTGGTGCATTCATGGGAGGAAAAAATCCAGCGATTTTAATGCAGAATTCCGGTCTTGGTAACTCTGTAAATGTTCTTGCGTCCCTATTCAAACTTTATAATTTCCCCATACTAATGATAATGAGTCACAGGGGTACTGTGGGCGAGTTTATGAGTGCACAGGTGCCCATGGGAAAGGCCACTCCCAGAGTGCTGGATGCCTTAGAAATTGCTTACTTCCACCCTAAAATCCCAGAGGAAGCCTTAAAAATCATACCTGAGGCCTGGATTCTGGCCAAAACCGCGAGCGCTCCCTTAGGGATACTTTTAGATATTAATTTCTGGTAAAAAATGGTGTAAAGATGGAAAGAATAGAAGCCATCAAGCGAATAGCAGAACAATTGAATGATGAATTGGTGATCTGCAACATTGGATTCCCATCTCGGGAGCTTTATCATGTTAAAGACTCCCCCACACATTTTTACATGCTAGGATCCATGGGAATGGCATCATCCATAGGTTTAGGACTAACTTTGGCTCAGGAACGTAAAGTAGTGGTCTTGGACGGTGATGGATCAGTGCTTATGAACATGGGGAGCTTGGTTACCATCTACAACCAGAGCCCAGAAAATCTTATCCTGGTGGTGCTTGACAACGAATGCTATGGTTCAACCGGCTCCCAGTGTAGCTATGCTAAAACTGTGGACCTCCTGGAACTTGCAAAATCCGTAGGATTTAAGGAAACTTTTCTTTTAAAATCAGATGTAGATTATAAAAATTTTAAAAATGTTTTGGAAACTAAAGGTCCTGTTTTTGTCCATGTCAAGGTAGATCCAGGGAATGCAGATGTTCCCATAATTGATTTAGAGCCTGAAAAGATAAAAAGCAGATTTATGGGAGAAGTAAAGCGAATTGATTAATTAATCATCGTTCATTCCATTATATAGTGTGAAGGTTTAATATATAAGTGCAAATATTATAATTATGAAAGATGTTGATTTGGTTTTGGATTTGTTTATTCCAGATGAAAATAGGGCTATGGAGATTTTTAGAAAGATAAGATGGGCTGAAAGAATT
>VGTM01000082.1 GCA_016874685.1 Methanobacteriota archaeon | reverse complement strand
CTAGAAATCCATCTTACATTCTTCACTTATGAAGAATTTTTAAGTATGGCACAAAGCAGGGAATTCAGCGTTGTCCTGGAAGCCATTAAAAACAATATAATACTTGTAGGAATAGAAGATTATTACAGGTTGATGGAAAATGTTAGATAAAGAGAGAATAAGAGAAGCTGATGCCAATGTAAGGACTTACCTTAAGGAAGGTTTACTCAAGAATAGAAAAGGCAACGAAAATATAATAAATACTTTGAAAATAAACTCCCAGGAGAGTTTGAAGGTTGCTGACATGCTGTTTAAGGAGAATATATCATCTCTATGGGTTATTGTAACCTCCTATTATTCTATGTATTACATGGCAAACGCCGTACTTTTGAAAGTTGGATACAAAGTTGGAGATAAAATATCCCATAAAGTGACCAACGAAGCTTTGATAGTTTATGTGAGAGACAGATTAGAAATGAAGCTTTTAGAAGATTATGAAACTGCAAAATGTGAGGCACTGGAGTTGAATAATTTGACTGATGAAATTATAGAGAGCTTTGATTTTGAAAGGAGGAAGAGATCAACCTTTCAGTATGACATGACCACAGTCGTGAAAAGAACTAAAGCAGGGACTTCACGAAGAAGGGCAATTGAATTTAATTTCCAGTTAGAAAAAATTTTAGAAAAATTATAGAACAAACCATAAAATACCTAAGGAACTATAATCCTCCCACCTTCTGAACCATTACAGAAATTGCGAAAGTCGCATGCATCACAGGTTCTCTTATCTGGATTAGCCTTCCAGGATGATTGGATTCCTATACCATTAACCTCATTTATACGTTGCCTTCAATGTCTGCCACGATTCCATCTTTTATAACTGTTGTTCCATTGAAATGAAGTTTGCATCTGTTAGGGCATTGTATTTATCCACATCACAAGTCACCACTATAATCTGCATATCCTTTGCACTATCTTCGAGGATTTCCAGGGCATGGTGCATCCTTACAGGGTCAGTGTTCACCAGTGGATCGTCTAAAACCACCAGTTGCCTTTCTTCACTGCTTAATATACTCCCAAGGGCTAATCTGAAAAGACACCAAATCTGTTCCTGTGTTCCAAATGATAAATCATCTAATGCTGCATTTTCATAATCTCCTACTTCCACAGAGTCTGGTTTCATCTGTGTACCAAATTTAACACAATACTTTGAACCCACGAGCTTCTCCAAATTCTCAGAAACCTTGTTTTGAATTGGGCCAGTTAATTCTCCAATAATATTTTCCTTATAAAACCCTGTAATATCATATAATAGTTCAATAGCTCTTGCTTCAGGTTCAAGCTTCTTTTTAGTATTTTCTAAATTTTCCAATTCTTCCTCAATTTGATTAGTGTCTTTAAAGTCGTTGATGATTATTTTAAGCTCTCTTTCCATTCCAGCCTGGCTTATCTGGATACTTTTAATATCTTCCTGTAATCTTTCAACTTTCTTTTCATATTCTTTAAAGGTACGTATAGGTCTTGCCTCTTTATCCTCAATTTCATCATCATATACAGTTAATGCACGTTCTTTCCTGTCTAAATCCTAGATAATTGATTTAATTCAGTTTCCCTCTCTTCAGAACAAACCTTCCTCTTCTAGTTTTTTTATTCTTGCTTTGATTTCACTCAAACGCTGGATGTTACCATGTACATCTCTTTTATTTTCTCCAGATTTTTAATTTCCTGATTTTCAATCAAAAATCTGATTTTCAGAACTGTATCAGAATCAAAATCCTCATTATTTTCAAGTTTTTGTATTGTCTCATCTAAAACTCTGTCAACAAAAGATTTTGGAGGAGAAAATCGTCCTTCATAAGCTTCCACCAGGCTAGTGAATTATATTTAATAGATATATTTTATTGTAATTATGTATGAAAAAACATATGTTATGAAATGATTTAATGACCGATATAATGTCGCGATATGTCCGGAAAATGTCCAGATTGGATATTATTTTAATTCATATTGACGTCCTTTTGTTTTTCCAATTGATCCAATATATTTTTCAACCCCCCAAGCCCCGAAACCTTGAAAGCTGCATTAAGAATCCGAACCAGTATTATAATAAATTCATCTCTACGTAATAAGTCTTCATCAGATCTAAATGGTATTGAATAGATTTTATAGGGATATTTCAACCAGTTTGGATACAAATATCCCTTCTTCGCATTTTACTTTTTTCTCACGTTAAGATTCTCTAATCCCCTGGAAATGGAGTAAAAACCTATAACGGCGAGAACTACAACCCAAAAATTTGTGAATAGTGCTTGTCGAAAATTTGTTTGAGTTATAGTATCTCCTTGAGTATCTGTTCTAGTATCTGTTTGAGTAGCTGCCTGAGTATCTGTTTTAGTATCTATTTGAGCACCTGTCTGTGTAGCTGTCTGAGTAGCTGTTTCAGTACCTGTCTCAGTTATAGTAGCTGTACTGCTGAGAACAGTAGCTGTATTTGTCGGATTTATGATTATTTCCTCACTATAGGTCATACAAAGAAAAAATACTAATAACACTGAAATAGTTATAGCTTTTCTAAATTCTCCATCATTTAAGTCCCAGTTTTCTGTCATAAAATAGGTTCCAACTAGTGTTATTAAGAATGTTGCTATGCCCACATATCCAATTCCGGGTAATGGGTTTGAAGAATCAACTAAAAAACGAACACTTAAAAACACTCCCACTATTATAATTACTAATCCCAAACCTCTTCTCCCCTTATCCTGTATTCCAGTAAGAAAAGAATTTTTGCTATCACGAGAAGATTTCAGAGCGGCTTTTAAATTTGGAATCATATCACCCCATCCTAATTTATTATCACCCCATTCTAATTTATTATTCCCCATTCTAATTTATTATCATCCCACTTATATTTTACTATTTAAACCTCGCTCATCTCCTTGAATGTTTTCAAAGATTTATGTAGTTTGATATTTATATTAGCATGCAGAAAGATAGAAATTTGATATGTGAGTTATGCGTGCCGTAAGACAAGAAGGCTTTAAAGGTTTTTAGATGTATTCAATGCTCTGATGCTGTTTATTGTCCTGAATGCAAGTCTTTTGAGACTTATAAACGTGGATATTTGAATAACACTCAGATCAAGCGTTATTCCTGTAAAAGTTGCGGGAACAATTTCACCGGGACCATTTTGCCAGCAAAAAATTCCCAATTGGTGAAATGTTCTACATAATCCTGAACTTAGATAAAAAAAGCATTAAACGTTTATCGGAGGAATTGGGACATAAATGGGAAGGTGTTTATCGAATATCTAATGAATTAAAGGAATGTTTGGCTGAAAAATCAAGGGATCCTGTTTTATCAGGAGAAATCGAGATAGATGAAATGTACTAATCAGCAGGTGATAAAGGCTTAGAAAAAAACATTCCCCGAACAAGAGGGCTCGAACAAAGTGGAAGAGGTACTTATGATAAAGATGAACCATCAATAATCACCATAACAGAAAGAGGAACAAGGAACACCATCTTAGTCGTTGAAAAGAACCTTTCCAAAGATTATAATACACCAGAAAATAGAAACCCGCTGTGAAGGATCCATAAAAGCTTTTACTGATGATTACACTATCTACATCGACCTGGAAGAACATCCTCAATATGGTCCTGAAGCCACAGAATTAATGGAAATACTGGAATCAAGTGATGCTAAAAGAATCACAGAGAGAATCTGCCGCAGACTACCACGATCCCACCACCTGGTTTTAAGCACCTCAAGCTACAGTGCCGTTGAAGACTTCCGATTTTTAGATATAGAAACTTTGGGACTTAAAAATCAAGCCATAATCATTCTGGGATAGGCAAAAATTGCAGATAATAAAATAGAAGTTAATCAGTATTTATCACGCAACCTGAAAGAAGAGCCAGCAGTTCTAGCAAATTTCATCTCCAAGATAGAAAAAGATAATGTTTTCGTAACCTTCAACGGAGTTAACTTCGACATCCCCTTTATCAAAGATAAAATGACATACTATCATATGAAGAGTAACCTGGACAGACATCATTTAGATCTGCTGCACTTCTCAAGACGTTTCTGGGGCCAGAAATTGCCTAACTGCAGATTAAATACCATTGAAAGACATCTATTTGGCATGGAAAGGGAGGATGATGTGCCCAGCGCTCTTGTGCCTGATTTATATCTAACCTACAGAAAAAAGAATAATATAGGCCCTCTTATACCTATAATTGAACATAACAGGCAGGATATAATCACTCTGGCTAGAATATTATCAAAACTATATGGGGAATTGGATCAATAAGGATTTTTTATATTAAATATCGTTAAATTGTTGTTTAAGGGGGATAGTAACCATCAATCTCATTTCTATGTTTGAGCCATGTTTTTAGCATGATATCTTCTATTGTATATTTCCTTTCTACTGGATACAGTGAAATAACGCCCTTGTTTTTAAGAACATCCAAATATTTTGCCAACGTTCCTTTAGAAAAAGTTACCTGTCTTTCAAGTTCACTCCAACTTAGAGGTCCACCTTCAACTATGGATGTTAGGATTTCTTTCTCATTTTCTGAAAGTGTCCCCCATATCCTTATCCACATTACTGCGATCTGGTCCATTTTTTCAAAAAAGGTTTTTTTAACTTTTTCACCATTATAAGTTCCTTCTTCAGACATTGTGTTACAGAAACTATTTAAATATGCTGGGATACCTCTCGTACATTCATAAAACCTCCTGAAACCATCATCTGAAAATTTTATTCCTGAAACCTTCTCTTGGAGGTAGCTTTTTGTTTTCTCCTCGCTGAAAGGTTCAACATTAAATTGAATCATTCTCCCACCAAATGCCCCCTGGGCACCATTTATTTTTTCCACAATTTCGCTCATTTTTGATGTTGAACCAGTGAAAATATAACTTACTCTACCCTGTTCTTGAGTATAGCTCCTGATCATCCAGAAAAATGCATCAGGATTTTCTAACTGACCAATAAGTTGAAATTCATCAATTACAATAACAAAACCTTTTATTTTCTCATCTGATGATTCCACTATTCTCTGTGGAAGTTCCATCACAAAATGGCTGAGTTTTTCATAATCATCTTCAACCTCAGGAATCGAAATTCCTAAAATTCTGCCTGCGGCCTTAAAATTGTATTTTTTTAATTTCAATCCACCTAAAACATTTTTTACAGCACTATAACTCTTTTTTATAGTTCCTGTATCGATTTCTTTGATGGAGCTATTCATAGAACTTAGGAGATTACGCAGTATTAGTTCTTCTGTGAGTTTGCCCTTTTGAATTCCGTATATTTTGGATATGTCTATATAAACAGTAAGGATGTCGTCTGGTAAATCATTTAATAATTTTTTTAGAAGATATGTCTTCCCTACTCCTCTATATCCAGTGATAAGTATCTGTTGTGAGACATTTTCATATAATGCATTTAGGAAAGTTTTTAATTCTTTTAGTTCCCTTTCACGATTAAAAAAAAACTTTTCTAAATCTGGTGGGATTCCTAGTGGTAATATGGGCATTTTATCATCTCCATATATTAAATTTTCAGTTTAAATCTATTTCATATACTAGTATAATCTATTGAACTTGTCTATTTAAGTCTATCTTTTTATACTAGTATACTCTACTGAACTTGTCTATTTAAGTCTATCTTTTTATACTAGTATACTCTAGTGAACTCGTTTACTTAAATCTATTTCTTTATACTAGTACAATCTATTGTATTCAGGCAGAGAATCTTGTGGCTTCATATTTTTTCGGGATGAAGGAAATCTTAAACATACCATCAGGGATATTTTGTTCTGCAGAAATAAAGGGGATGGATTTGCTGCTACATCATGGAGAAATATAATACCTGTTGAAGTGGGTATAGGAAGGAAAGGCAAAAACCAGATTAAAAGAGCTATAAAAAAAATACAAATCCAGATATGGGATTCGGATTTCAAATGCAACAGAGAAAATAAAAAGGGAAGGGGATGTGATCTTTATTCCTTAACCACATTTTCGTTTTTTAATAATTTTCAGATTATAACAAATTTCGAAAATTATAGGTACAAAAAATCCATATCCCCCAACTTCCCTAAACGATAGTTGGGTTATCCAGTGGGTGGATAAAAAAGTATTCATCATCAATTCAAATGACTGGATAGATTTTTATCGCATAAATTTCCTTGCAAAAGTTGCTATAAAGGCAGCCCACATAAAAGTCCCAAAAACTGCTTCGGCAGTTGCTAACAACTGATAAGTTCCAGAAACAGGCTTATAACCACCATAACCTGGTGTTAAAGCTGTTACCACACTAAAATATAAATTATCAGAAAATAAATCAGCATCCTGCACTCCTTTTCCAACATAAAAAATAAATGCAATAATAATAACAACAGTAAACCAACTTATTATAACTCTAAAAGGATAAACCCCATAACCAAAGCAATATTGAACAATAAGTTCTGGATATCTAATATAAAATGGCTTTTGGACCCTTTTTGTTTCCATTTCACGGTAGAAATGATAATCCGCTTCTGATTTACTACCCAACTTCTCATAAACTTTTTTTGCCTTTCTGTATGCCTCTTCTTCACTTTCTAAATTTAAAAAGTTTGCATCTTTTAAGTATAATTGTTCTTGTATATCAGCAAATAGGATCCTAAATTTTTTCTTTATAGTAGCACCTCTAAAATCAGCATCACCCTCTATAGTAGCTCTGCTAAAAATAACATCACCCTCTATTTTAGCATCACTAAAATCAGCATCACCCTCTATTTTAGCACCTCTAAAATAAGCGTCGCCCTCTATTTTAGTATCACTAAAATCAGCATCACCCTTCATAATTGCATCACTAAAACTAGCATAACTCTCTATACTAGCACCACTAAAATAAGCACCACCCCCTATAGTAGCTCTGCTAAAACTAGCATAACCCTCTATAGTAGCTCTGCTAAAAATAGCATAACCTTCTATAGTAGCTCTGCTAAAATTAGCATCAACCTGTATTTTAGCATCAGTAAAATAAGCATAACCCTCTATAGTAGCCCCACTAAAACTAGCATAACCCCTTATAGTAGCACCACTAAAATAAGCATAACCCCTTATAGTAGCACCACTAAAATAAGCATAACCCTCTATAGTAGCACCACTAAAATAAGCATCACCCTCTATTTTAGCATCTCTAAAATCAGCACCACCCCCTATAGTAGCACCACTAAAATTAGCATCACCTTTTATTGTAGCACCCAAAAAAAAATCAGGTTCAAATAATTTAGCACCTGTAAAATTGTAATCGTTATTTTTTATCTTTTTTTTATCTCCATTTCTTTTTGTTCATTTATTTTGTTAAATTCCTCACTTTCAAATTCATCTGGAAGCTCTAAATGAAGTATGCAGTAATCATACCCATCTAATGCTTCTTTATCACATTTATATTTAACATATTCATCATTATATTCATATTTACATGTTGTCATTTTTATCAAATTCTATTTTTTATTTATAACTATATTATTTTTTTCAAGCACATAAAAAAAGTATTTATATCTGCGTCCTAGAATCAAGAATTAATGTAATCAATGAACTTCGTTATAGGTCTGTTTAACGAAGTTCAATCATATCACTTAAAAAAATGATCAAAAAAAAATGATCAATATATAAAGAATCTCAGAAATCAAAAACTTTTTTTAGTATCTAGTCACATACCTTATTGTAATTCGCTCATCTCCTTGAGAGTGTACAAAGATTTATGTAGTTTGATATTCATATTATCATGCATGAAACATAAAAATTTGATATGTGAGTTATGCGTGCCGGAAGACGAGAAGGCTTTAAAGATTTTTAGATGTATTCGATGGTCTGATGGTGTTTATTGTCCTGAATGCAAATCTTTTGAGACTTATAAACGTGGATACTTGAATAACACACAGATCAAGCGTTATTCCTGTAAAAGTTGCGGGAACAATTTCACCGGGACCATTTTGCCAGCAAAAAACTCCCAATTGGTGAAATGTTCTACATAATCCTGAACTTAGATAAAAAAAGCATTAAACGTTTATCGGAGGAATTAGGACATAAATGGGAGAGTGTTTACCGCATAGCCCATGAATTCAGGGAATGTTTGGTTAATCAATCCAAAGATCCGGTGTTGTCAGGAGAAATCGAAATAGACAAAATGTACCAATCAGCAGGTGATAAAAGTTTTAAAAAAACATCCACGACAAAGAGGGCTTAAATTACGTGGAAGAGGCACATATGACAAAGACAAACCACCAATAATCACCATGATAGAAAGAGGAACAAGAAAAACCATCCTAATCGTTGAAAAGAACCTTTCCAAAGACTTAATACACTCTAAAATAGAAACACACTGTGAAGGACTCATAAAAGCTTTTACCGATGATTATACTATCTATATCGGCTTGGGAGAACATCCGCAGGTCATAGAACATCATGTAATCAACCATTCTGAAAAAGAGTACGCAGACGGTGAAACCCATGTTAATAACTGTGAAAACAGACATTCACTTCTAAAACCATATTTAAGGATTTTCAGAGGAGTTTCAAAGAAAAAACTCAACACCTACATCAAATTCTTCCAATTCACCTTCAACAACGGAATAAACTGGCTGGAAAAAGCACTTGAACTCATCTTACAGCAATGTACACTTACAGGGAGATGAGCGAAGTTGAATTAAGTTATATTATTTAAATTATCTAAATATTTAAATAAAAATAGGAGATGGGATTAAAATTTCTAAATCCCTCTAAGATCTTATCATTGTTAGAATCATCTTGAATCTTTTGACTGCATGGAGTGCATGGGGATCATTTGCAGGCATTATGATGGCTTCACCCTTCTCCAGATGGTTTTTATTCCCGGA
>VGTM01000081.1 GCA_016874685.1 Methanobacteriota archaeon | reverse complement strand
ACTTCAAACGCCACAAGGGTAAATCTTATTAACTCGTTTTCACCTAAATCACTCATGGGATCACCTTCAGTTTTTGGTTAATACTCGATATGTGATCCCATCATACTTATATGATTTCTACAGAGCCAAAGTTAAACTATATATTCAAAAACAAAAGAATCCAATTGATTTTACACTTGAAACGTACCTCTGTATATTCAAAAACAAAAGAATCCAATTGATTTTACACTTGAAACGTACCTCTGTATATTCAAAAACAAAAGAATCCAATTGATTTTACACTTGAAACGTACCTCTGTATATTCAAAAACAAAAGAATCCAATTGATTTTACACTTGAAACCTACCAGCGCAAGACAAAAATAACATTTCTTCCAATTATATTTATCAGATATAATGAAAAACCTTTAAAAATTCTTTATATTATCTCTTTATAATCATCATCCTGACAAATTGATTTTATTTATTAAATATTATTTTTAGATAGATATAACCACGAAAAATTACTACAAACACCTTGTCAATAATTATATCTTCACAAGCATACAACCTTACACTTGAAACTGATCTCCCTATCACCAGATTACACTTGAAATATATCTCTTACCCATAAAAAAAACCATTAAAAACCTGTATTTTTACACACGTAAAAGACACCCTTTCTTCAATTAACATCATAACTGAGTAATAAAAATGTAACTAAATTATAATACTTATACACTTGAAATAGTCCCCTCACCCTTCGCATAAATTATATATTCAACTTAAGTACACTATAGTAAATTGGGAACGGGCTTTAATTTATACTTCAAATAGTTTCTATGAATCCCAAAGTTAAAGATAGGGTTTAAATTAATTCATCTCCATCTCTAAATTCATTGCAAATCTTTGTATCAATATAAAGTATGAATAATGCTCTAATTCTATGTTGGGGGATATTGGAGCTGCTGGATAACCTGAAAACTGATATTTCTCATTCTTCAATAAAAAGGTATTAAGTGGTTTTATGAATATATTTGACGGATTACAAGATAAAAAAACTGTTTTTAAGGAAAAAAAATATTTAGATCATAGATTTTTACCTGACAGATTACCGCACAGGGAAGAACAAATAAGTTCTATTGCAAAATATTGGGTAGAGGCTTTAAATAATGTAACACCACCAGATATAACGATTTATGGCAAGACAGGAACAGGCAAAACAGCCGTGGCAAAATTCGCAATGAAACAACTAATTCACGCCGGTAAAGGAAAAAACACAAATATCAGGGCGGAATATGTAAGGTGCACGGATTATACCACCGAATATCAGGTTATAGCAAGATTATGTCAACAGTTAGGTCAGGATGTTCCTTATAGGGGATGGACTAAGGGCGAGGTTATTAATTCTTTCAGGAATCTTTTTAGAAGAAACGTTTTTGGAAAGGATTTGATTTTATTGGTTGTTCTTGATGAAATCGATATTTTGTTGAAAAAGGATGGCGATGGAATACTTTATACTCTTACAAGAACCGACAATGTTTCAATTGTCTCAATAAGTAACTTTGTTGATTTTAAAAGGTTCATAAAACCACGGGTAAAAAGCAGTTTAAGGGATCGAGAAATCGTTTTTCCACCATATGGAGCACAACAACTTGTTGATATTCTCCAAGAGAGAACTACACTATCTTTTAAGGCAAACGTGTTAAAAGACGATGTTATACCCCTATGCGCGGCATTGGCAGCGAAAGAGGAAGGAGACGCAAGATATGCCTTGGATCTCTTGAGAACGTCTGGAGAGCTTGCAGACGAAAAAGGGACAGAAATAGTATATGGGGATTATGTAAGGGAAGCTAAAGACTACATAGAACATAATAAAATCACAGATATTGTAATGACCTTACCAACCCAGCAACAGAGAGTTTTAGAATCCATACTTTATCTTACGAAAAGAAAAGAAGAAATAACATCCGGCAGACTATATGAAGTTTACAAATTTAAATCTAAGGGCGACACAGTGACCTATAGAAGAATATTTGATTTTATAAATGAATTAGAAATGTTGGGGATTATTTCTACTAACACAGTTTCGAGAGGAAGAGCAAAGGGAAGGACGAACATAATAGATTTACAATGTGAAATATCTCTCCTTGAAGAAGCTATATGGGGGATGTAAAGAGAAATAATCAATTACCTTTCAATTACATAGCAGCATCGATAACTATATTTCTGAACTATCTATTTTTTTTAAGATGGTATTTAAAGATCAATATCACTAATTAATTTATAATTATTGTGAGGGATTTTATGGGTTATATAGTATGTAAGAAGTGTAAAAAATACCTAAAAGTTAAGAAAGAGGAATCTCTAGACGATTTTGATAAATGTACTTGCGGTGGAAAACTAAAATATGTTGAAAATCTAGATGATATTAAGAAAAAACCTAAAAAAAAGTCGGGCTTAAACACAGTCCATGTTTCAATTATAATTATTTTTTTAATCATTGTGGGTGGAGTTTTAAGTTATTATTATGCCCAGAATCAACCTACCGAAATTAAATTAGGGGATTTCACTAATTTGGAGGCCGCACCCGTAAACGCAACATATATAGTACTTGGAGCCGCCTACATAGAAGTTCCCCCGAACGCAACAGTAGTTACACAAGTAGAAAGAGTTATAAAAGATATTGGTTATAATAAGAACGTTTCTCCAGATCATAGACCATCATCTTATAAAGAACTGGTACCTTGGATGGAAGGTAATAGAGTAGCTGAATTGATGAAGTATGCCAATGTAAAAGTAATACCAGCCACGAACGTCCCTGTCAAAAAGATTAATGGGAGGTGGCAGGGGCCTGATGAGAAAGGTAATTTTATTTTTGAGATTGATCCAAGCAAAATCAACCCTAGACAAACAATCTTTCAGGATCCAAATAACGCTATGGAACTTATCACTCACGGATTTAATGTTCTAGTCCCTGAAGCCATCAAAAATAACGCATTTTTAGTTGTGGGTTGTGGAGATACTCCCGGAAAAGCTAAAGCAGCGTCATATCTATCTGAACGAGGAATTAATTGCTATGCTCCTTGTGATAGGTTTTTATATTCCCTCATGCCATATAAGGGTAGTGGAGTAATCTTGGGGAGTAACCCCATTAGACCCCTTAAAGGTGAAAAAGGAGCTATAATCGGAGGACAACCAATATACTTCAATGTAAATGAAAAGATAATTGTACAAACAACCACTAAAGGATATCCTGATCAGTATTGCGACACCCCACACAGGTTTTTTACAGGACTTAACGATAAATTTGGACTAACATTGAACATGGAGGTAGTTGAAGCTAATAGAGGCGAAACAAACTTTGTAGTACAAAAAGCGCGTTCTACCGGGGCTAATGTTATAGCTGTAAGGGTTTTAAACGATAAAGACAAAAAACCAGTGGAAGAGTGGTTAAAAGAAGATAAAAATCACAGAGCAATTCTATTCCATTCCGCACCCTATGAACCAGGTTACTCGCTCTTTTTTGAATTTCCTTATCAGGTCACAGGCCAAGATCCTAAACCAATATTTATAAAACAGGCATCTGATACTCAAATACAGAAGATATTCAATGAGATAAGGGGTTTATGGATGTAGAATTAAATATATATTAATATATAAATATAATACAATTTAAAAGGTGATAACTGAATTTGAGAGTAAATGTTCAAAAAATTAAAAATTATTTAATTAAATATTATTATTATATTTATTGATTATTTACATTTAATTAGAGATTTTAAAAGAGCCATACGAACAGGTACACCATAAAAAGCCTGTTCAAAATATTTTCCGTAGGGGGTGTCATCCACATCATATGATATCTCATCCACCCGAGGGAGAGGATGCATTACAATAACATCATTACCCTCAAGAAGTTTAGAATCAATGAGATATGCTCCTTTAATTCTTGAATATTCAGCAGGATCGGGAAAACGCTCTTTTTGAATTCTTGTAACATACAATATGTCTACCTTATTTATTATCTCATTGATCTCATCAGTTTCCTCTGCAACCACACCTTCTTGACTGAGATCATGCAGAGTCTCTCGTGGCATTTTGAGCTCTTTTGGAGACACAAAACTCATTTTCACGTTGAACATTGCAAGTGCAAAAGCTAAGGAGTGCACAGTTCTTCCATATTTAAGATCTCCAACAAGAGCAACATTCAAACCACGTATTTTTCCAAATATTCTTTTCATTGTGTATAGATCAAGGAGAGTCTGAGTTGGATGCTGCCCAGCACCATCCCCAGCATTTATCACAGGTACATCAACAATATCCGCTGCAAAACGGGCCGTTCCTTCCATGTTATGACGAATAACAAGTGCGTCAGCATATTCTCCCACCATCCGTACAGTATCAGCCAGATTCTCACCCTTAGTGGCGGAACTTACTCCAGCTTCTGCAAAGCCAATAACACTACCGCCCAACCTTTTCATTGCAGTTTCGAAAGAAAGTCTTGTTCTTGTGGAGGGTTCATAAAATAACATTCCCAGTATCTTCCCAGAGAGGCTGTCCAACGTTTTTTCAGACTTTGCAGCGGGTTCCATCTTTTCCGCAAGATTTAGGATATAGTTTATATCATTTTTACTGAAATCCCTTATGGAAATAATATTTTTTTGATTAAAGACCATATATTCACCTGAGTAGAGTATTGATCATAAGTTCAGAATTTTGTTTAAATATCTGAATTTTAACTATAAAAAATCTATTTTTTTATCTAGAACATTTTATGAAAAATAACTCTCTTAAGCTAATATCCTTATTTTTTTTTTAAGCACATTAATTTTGCGAATAGATGGTTAAAAAACATCTTTGCATATGACTCGAGTATAAAATTCTATTTATAAAAGTAGATTAGATCAGTATAACAACCATAAATGCATATAATCATACATTAACACATACAAACATATAAAAACATAAATTATTTATTTTAAAATATCATTCAAATATCTATAGCTACAATCATATTAACTGAAACTGGAGATCCAATTCAAAACAGAGTCCTTCTAGACGTTGTATTCAATAGATAGTTCAGGAAGCATGGGTGTGGTTGATCCAAGCAATCTTCGATTAACAGATTCAAATAACTTTGTTGATGGGATGGAGTCTTTAATGGATCAGGTAGGGGTGGTAGACCGGGACTCTTCTATTAAGCCACAGACCCATTAACTAATGATTTTACAGCTGTACATAATGCAATAAATTCCATAGATTCCTTTTAGGCACATCTATTGATGAAGGGTTGAATGGTGATATTGGCCTACTTGGCACTGGAGGTAGATCAGGAGCCGTGAAACCATAATTTTCCTGATAGATGGAGATGCATAGTCTTACACCCCTACTGGAAGCCCCCTTTTACCAGCAGATAATGCAGCAAGTAAAGGATAACGAGGATTTACAGTAGGTTTAGGAAGCGGCGTTGAACAACAACCTTGACAGTAATAGCCACGTCACAGGAGGCCAATATTACTATGCATCAGACGGGGGGTGTTTTAGATTCCATATTCGACCATATAAAAATAAAATATTTTTATATTTTTTATTTTTTATTTTTTTTTAAAATTATTTTTAAGAATAAGCTCGTTTTTTAGTCAATTTAATCATAAGCGTCTTGCAAATGTAAGATACCCTGTATGACCAACCATCCTGGTTTTGGGCCGTGTACCTCTATTTTTTACTTCAATATCTCTTAAAATACATTCAAGAGTGTTTAATTGTGAAAAATTGAATTTTTTAAGCACGCGCTGAAGTATCTGGAACTGTTCTATGTATGGAGTATAAGCTGCAACATATCCGCCGATTTTAAGGACATCATTTAAGTGTTCAATAACTTCCCAGGGTTTTATAAGGTCCAGAAAAACAAGATCCATGTCTTTCTCTTCTATTCCTCCTTTTATATCCTGAAACTTCACAAAAACGTTTTCAAGAGCAAAACCAGAAATATTGGCTCTGGCAACATCAACAAAATCCTCACGAACCTCATAACTATATACTTTTCCTTCTGGCCCCACAATATTTCCAAAATAAATGGCGGCGGCCCCAGCTCCAGTACCAGCTTCCAGTACTCTTTGTCCAGATCCCAGCCCGGTGTAAGCTATCACCATTCCAATATCCTTTGGAAGAATTATGGAACATTTTCTCTCCATAAGCTTGATATAATCGTTGACATTTGGCTTTATTACTCTAAATTCCCTTCCTAAATGGGTTTTTAGAACATCTCCCACTTTACAGCTTTCAATATCCTTTTTTTTTATAAAACCAAAATTTGTGTGAAATTCCTCATCCTTAAGTAGATATTTTTTTCCTCTCTCATCAACTAAAATGCGCAATTTATCACTCCGTCTGGATCTCATCTATTTTTTTGATTAATTCTTCATCTTCGACTGTTTTTATTGATTTAAAGGATGAATCAACAACGTCCTTTATTTTCTTGGCTATTATGTCTCCAATTCCCTCTATATTTTTAAGTTCACTTTCTGATGCTTTTATAACTCCTCTGACACTTCCAAATTCTTCAAGCAATTTTCTAGCAGTAACTGGCCCCACATTTGGCAGGGATTCTATAATATAAATCTGCTGCTCTTTTAATGTGAGGGGTTTTTTCTCTGTTCGAAGTTGAATTTCAGGCCTTTCAAGTATCTGTTCTCGTATAGCTATCCTTGCAATCATAGCTGCAGTATCTTCCTGGGATCTTGTGGGTATTACAGGTATTCCAAAGTCCACTGCAACTGATGCCAGAGCTCCCCTTACAGCGTTGGGATGTATAAAGCCAGAATACAAGTCTTTTCCTTCAACAATAAATAAGGGTTTACTGAAAGTTTCCACCAGCTCTTTTGCCTGGCGGTGAAGTCGCTTATCTACAACGGAGCTTGAAAAGTCTTTGGTGGTCTTTCTTTCAATTCCAACATCGTCACTAACCTGATAATCAGCTACAGCCAAACTTTTGACTATTATTTCAACATTTAGCTTATGTAGCTCTCTTAGGACCCTTGAATTACTCTCACGAGAGTCAACATATACCACGGGATTTATATCTTTTTTTGGGCTATTCTGGGCTTCACTTTTGGTTCCCAGCCCCCTAAAATCTATTTGAGTTTCTCTCTTATAGCCGTTTGATAGCTTTTTTTTCATTTTGTCCTCTTTATGCACGCTTGACCAGTAATAGGCTTCATCTCTTGTGTTTTTTGTGATCAATATGATCATTTTTCCTTTATTTTTCCTCCCGGTTCTTCCTCTTCGCTGGATCATCCGTATCTCTGAAGGGACAGGCTCATATAGAACCACCAGATCAACGGCGGGTATGTCTATACCTTCCTCAGCCACACTTGTAGAGATTAAAACATCATATGCACCTTTTCTAAAGGCCTTTATTATTTCTTGCTGCTTCCTCTGGGATAAACCCTTTGTTTTATCTGTGGAAGCCTGTCCAAAAAATCTAACTGCATTTATTTCCTCTTCCAAACACTTTTCATATATTTTGTCCACTGTATCTCTAAATTGGCTGAAGACGATGATCCTTGAATCCTGATTCTTCAACTCTTTTTTTAGGATAATTAAGAGTTTATCAAGCTTCGGATGGTCAATATTTTCGCGGTAAGCTTTTTTAGTTAAATATACTGCCATTGAAAATTCATTATCATTTAGAAGACTTTTTGAAGCTTTAGTCTTCTTTTTTCTAAGTCGCTGTATGTACTGGTAGAGGGAGTTTATTCCCTGGGTTTCAAGCAGTTCAAGGGCATGTTGAAGGTTTATTATAGCTGTAAGGATAGATACTGCGATAAAATATTTTTTAGGAGGATGGATGCTGCCTGCAATCCTGCTTTGCACCATTCCTTTCTTTTTTAGAATGTCTTTTTTGCTGACATTGGAAATTGATCTTAGAATCTCCATTCGCTTTAAAGTCTTAAGCCGGGTTTTAAGGGCTGCATCCAGATGGGATTTTATTTTCTTAAAATCTTCTGTTAGTTCAACTTTGACCCAATCAACTTTAACTGGGTTAAAATAGGGAATTACATCTGGATCATCCTCATTTTTTATTACAACTTCATTAAAAAAGAGATTTAGGCATACATCACCTATTTTCTGCTCATCCCACCCAGGAGATGCGGTAAGTCCGAGTATTAATGAATTATTGCCTGTTTGCATGTATTTTGAGGCTAAAAACACATATGAATATGAACCTACACCCCGGTGACATTCATCAAACACCAGAAGAGACACATTACCAAGATCATACCTTCCAGATAAGAGATCAGATTCTACGGTTTGGGGTGTTGCACATATAAGTTGTGAGCTTTCCCAGCGTTTTATTCTCTCTTCTGGTTTGATTTCGCCTGTTAGGGATGTGGTGGTCACTCCCAGATTCAGGAATTCCCGAAAACTTTCCTCATGCTGCAGTACAAGAGGTTTGCTTGGAGCTAATATAAGGGCTTTGGAACCTTTAAACTTACTGATCCTATCTGCAGCAACCAGAACAGCTATAATGGTCTTACCTAGTGCAGTTGGGGCTACGATCATTGTGTTTCCTTTCATTAACACATCCGCTGCCATGATCTGTTGATAAAGTCGAGATTCAATTTTTTGAGGTTTTATGAGGGGATGTTGGATCCATTTTTCCATGTTAGTTCTATATTTAAAAGGAATAATATAAATTTGGTCTCATTCTTAACCCATTACAATCTTATCCATCAAAAATCTTATCAATCACATGAAATTTCTCTAGAATATAGTAATCGACTCAACTTTTGAAAATATATTTTTTTATCCAGTTTTCTGTGTATGTTTTTTGTTTTACTTCAGTATAATATAGGTTTTTTAGTTTTTTAATTAGTTTTTCTATGTATTTGAAGTCTATTGATGATATTTT
>VGTM01000080.1 GCA_016874685.1 Methanobacteriota archaeon | reverse complement strand
CTCATTGAGCACTATATTAAAATTTAAAAAATTCAGGTGCATGTTATTTCTAATAATTCCCCTATCACTTTAAACAATTCAAAAATTTCAAAAATGAGTTAAAAATTAAAATTCTTCTTAAATTTTTTAATTGATTATATTTATACCTTTAGCTCAATTTCGCTGTAAATTTACGCATAAATGTACTATATCCACTATTAATTTTAATAGCTATGATCTTACATAGTTAGTTACTTTCACCAATAACATAACTATTAAACTAATTTTAAAACCTAAATATTAATTATAGTAGTATAGCATAATTCATTGACAGTACATTAAAATAAAAAAATCGCTTATATAAAAATATAAAATAAAGAATTTAAGAATCCCTTTTAAATTAAGAACATATTTGGAGATGGAAATGATAAAAGTCAAGGTATTAAGATACGATCCAGAAAAGGATGCAGAACCATATTTTGAGACCTATGAAATTGAAGAGAAGGAGAAAATGAAGCTTCTGGATGCTCTTAATTATATAAATGAAAAATACAATGCAAATATCGCATACAGAAGTTCCTGTAGAGCAGGGCAGTGCGGTTCATGTGCCTTGAAGATGAACAACGAAGTTGTACTTGCCTGTAAAGCTGAAATCGAAGATAAAGCTGTAATTGAACCTCTTGATTTTGACATCGTAAAGGACTTAGTTGTGGATAGAAGTGAAATTGAAGAGCGGGTCAAAAAGATGGGACTATTTTTAGAACGAACAGTTGAAGAAAGAGATAGTCCCGAAATACTAAAACCAGAAGAATATGCGGATTCAAAGAAATTAAGGGGATGTATTGAATGTTTTTCATGTTTATCCGCATGTCCTGTTATAGCAGAAACATCTGAATTTTCAGGACCCTATTTCATGCGTTATCTTTCAAAATTTGGACTGGATCCAAGGGATGAAGAGGATCGAGCAAAAATTGGTTATCTTGAAGGTTTATACTGCTGCACTTCATGTGGAAAATGTGCCGAAGTTTGTCCTAAAGAAGTAAGCATAGTTGGGGGGGCTATTGAAAAATTAAGAGAAATTGCTTGCCGTGAAGGAGTGGGACCTCTCCCACCACATAGATCAGTAAAGGATTTAATATCTGATACAGGAAGATCAGTTGAACCCCTAGGAGAAGGCTTTATTAAAGCCGTATCAAAAAAATCGTCGGATAAAAAACCAAAAGTTGCATTTTTCACTGGTTGTATGGTAGATTACAGACTTCCAGAGGTTGGATTTGCACTTCTGGAAGTGTTAAAAGAGCATGATATAGACGTCATAGTGCCTGAAGATCAGGTGTGCTGTGGCTCTCCCATGATTAGAACTGGGCAGACAGACATTGTTGAAGACCTTGTGAATAAAAACAAGGAAGTCTTTGAAGAATATGATACCATAATCACTGTGTGTGCTGGGTGTGGAGCAACTTTAAAAAATGATTATCCAAATTTTGGTGTGAACTTAAATGTGGTAGATATAAGTGAATTTCTCGCTGATAGATTAAACACAACAGACATGAAACCATTAAACATGAAGGTAACCTACCATGACCCCTGCCATCTTGGACGAAGCCAGGGAATCAGAGAAGAGCCCAGAGAAATTTTAAAAAAGATCAAGGGTCTGGAATTTGTTGAAATGGAAGAACCAGATAGATGTTGTGGTGCAGGTGGAGGTGTACGTTCTGGAAAACTCGAATTAGCCCTTAAAATGGGTAAAAAGAAGGTGGATATGATAAAAAAGCTGGGTGTAGATGCTGTGGTGACTATCTGCCCGTTCTGCCAATATAATATTCAAGATGCATTGCAACAAGAAGGTCTGGATATTGAGGTATTAAACATCTTAAAAATTCTTGAGATGGCCTATGATTGCTAAGTTTGTGAATTATAAGATAATCATAAGCTTATGATTGCAAATTATTGATTAATGAGTTAATGAGTGAAAATATGATTTATGTGGTATTTGTTGAACCAGAATCCCCAGGAAATATCGGGTTTCTTGCGAGATCCATGAAAAATTTTGGATTTTTTGATCTGGTATTGATAAATCCCTGTGAAATTGGAGAAGAGGCCTACTATTATGCAATGCATGCAAAAGACATTATAACTAATTGTAAAATTTATGATACACTCCCAGAATTTATTGATCATGAAAAGATCGACTTTAATATAGGTACTACTGGGACAGCAGGTGGAAGCTACAATGTTTCTAGAATAGCTATCACTCCAGAGCAATTTGCAGAATCATTAAATATAAATGGAAACATCGCCATACTCTTTGGAAGAGAAGGAAACGGACTTTCAAACGAAGAGATATCTCTTTGTGATGTTATCGTCACAATTCCTACCCATGAAGCTTATCCAATAATGAATATATCTCATGCAGCCGCAATTATATTCTATGAAATGTTTAAACAGAAAAAAAATTATACCTTCGAGGGATTGGAAGAAGCAACAGCCAGTGAAAAGACCGCTTTAATAGATGACATGAACAATATAATCCAAGATCTTGGTTACCCTCCTCATAAAAGGAAGATAGCATCTGTAGTTTTCAGGAGGATCATTGGAAGAGCCTTCATCTCAGGAAGAGAGGCACACACATTAAAAGGAGTCTTAAGAAGAATAAAAAGAGGAATGAAAGGAAATGGAGGTATTTAATGTTATTTAATATGGGTCCGTTTGATATTTTAGGAATACTGATATTCATTCTAGTCATCCTCATATTACCATGGGCAATGAGAACTAGAATGATTTCGAGCGTTACCAAAGTGGCCATAGAGCTTGAGAAAATGGTGGAAGATGCCCAAAACATTCTAATTGAAGTATGCAGAGAAAAAGGAAACCCTCCCCAGGATCCTTCAAAGGCTATCCAAGATTATATTGAATTTTTTGTGGTTCCCCCTGTTGATCTGGATCCTTATGGAATTGTTAACAAATTCGAAAAGATTATGGAGATGGGAGAAGACAGATTTAAACAGATGGCAGATGTTATAGCTCCCGCAGCAACTGCAGATTGGAGATCAAATATAATAATGACTCTGAAGGCCACCATTGGGATTAACAGTGTTGCGAAGATAGTCAGACATAACCTTGAACTGGCCAGGAAAACTGGAAGCCTGCAAATATTGCTAATGCTCCAGATGAGTCTTCCCTTGATCTTGAGGATTGTGAAGGCACAGTTTGAAGGAACAAAGGCGTTCTCAGAAGGAAAACCAATTGGGGATGGACTGGGGCCGCTGGTAGCTGGAATGTTAATGAGTGGATACTCTCAAGATGATCTAGGGGAAATGGATGATATGGTAGTTGCCAAAAAACAGATAGATGAACGAAATGTTACCATTGTTCGCGCTCAGGGCCCTGGTGGAAAGGTTGGAAAGATTGGAAAGGTGATTACATCTATAATTAATGAAAAAGATATAAAAAGAATCATCACCATTGATGCAGCAGTTAAGCTTGAAGGAGAAGAAACAGGGAAAATTGCAGAAGGAATTGGTATTGTAATTGGTGGATTTGGAATAGATAGATGGATGATAGAGGAAGAACTTACAAAAAGAGACCTTAATACCGATGCTATTATTGTAAAGATGAGTCCAGAGGAAGCTATTGGCAATATAAACAAAAAAATAGTAGATGCGTCAAAGAAAGCACTTTCAGTGGTTGAAAGATCTATCTTAAGGTCAAAGAAAGGAACTGAAATCCTAGTAGTTGGTGTGGGAAACAGTTGCGGACTTCCAAATATTATATCTGACCTATCACAGATAGAAATCAAAAAAGAAGTGAAAACCGATAAAAAAGAGGGCAAGAAATGGCTATTTTAAGCGATAAAGATATCAAAAAAAATCTCAAAGAAGGAAAGATTGTAATCGAACCCCTAGAGGATCCTGAAATGCAAATACAACCATCATCAGTTGACTTAAGGATTGGGAATGAATTTAAAGGTTTTCGGATAATTCACAAACCATATATAAACCCAATGGATAAGTCTGATATTAACTCTTACATGGAATCAATTAACATAGAAGAAAATGAACCATTTATAATCCATCCAGGTGAATTTGCACTTGCCACTACCTATGAAACTGTAAAACTCCCCAATGATCTGGTTGCCAGAGTAGAGGGCAGGTCTTCAATTGGAAGGCTTGGAATAACCATGCATGTAACTGCAGGATATATAGACCCCGGATTCTGTGGTAAAATCACATTAGAACTTTCAAATGTTGGTAAAATGCCTGTGGCAATCTACCCAAAACAGAGAGTCTGTCAGGTGGTCTTTGAGACCATGACATCACCAAGCGAAAAACCATATGGACATCCAGACAGGGATAGCAAATACATGGGTCAGAAAAGGCCAGAAGCAAGTAAAATTAAACATGACTATGAAATAAAAAATCATTTCAAAAAAACTAAAAAAAAATAATTAAAACGTGAATTAAAAAATATAATCGTTAAGAAAATTAATTTAATCTTCAATTTATATAGGTAATAGATAATTGGAATCATAGAACCTGGAAAAAAGTTTAAAAAAAGTATAAAGAAGAATAAAGGAAAAAAAATTGTATACTTTTTTAAATTCTGCAAAAAGATATAAAAAAAGCTTTTTTAGCTTTTTTTAAACCAATTCTTCTTAGATTCAATCTAAAAAGGCATATAAAATAATTAAATGAAAAATAACCGAATTTAGTGATTATAACCTAGTTTAACCAAATTCAGGATGATTAAAATGAAACATGATAGAGTTATGCACATCGCAAAAAAAAGAGGATTTCTATGGTCTTCATTTGAAATATATTCTGGAGTTGCAGGATTTGTTGACTATGGCCCTCTCGGAGCTTTATTGAAAAACAAAATCACTGAAAAGTGGAGAAATTATTTCATTATTAGAGAGGGCTTTTATGAAATAGAATCCCCTACCATAATGCCTGAGGAGGTTTTGAAAGCTTCTGGGCATGTTGATCATTTTGCAGACCCTATGACAGAGTGTAAAAAATGTTTAGAAGTTTTCAGAGCAGATCACATCATCACTGATGCAACCGGAGAAGATGTGGAAGGATTACCTAACGAAAAACTTACCAAAATAATATCAACCAATAAGATAACCTGTCCTCGCTGTGGTGGCAGATTCACAAAGGTATGGAGCTACAATCTGATGTTTCAGACAGTTATAGGTGTTAAAGGGAAAAAAACAGGTTATATGCGCCCAGAAACTGCTCAAGGTATTTTTATACCATTTAAAAGGCTTTTAAGATTTTTCAGGGGAAAATTACCTTTTGGAGTGGTTCAGATCGGAAAAGCCTACAGAAACGAAATATCTCCAAGACAGGGAGTTATAAGACTCAGAGAATTCACCCAGGCAGAGGCAGAAATCTTTGTAAATCCAAAAAACAAAAACCATGAAAGCTTCTCTGAAGCGGCTGATGAGAAACTCATACTTTACCCTGCCGAAGATCAGATGAAAAACAAAGAACCTATAAATATAACTATCAAAAAGGCTATTTCGGGTGGATTAGTCTTAAGTGAAATGCTTATTTACCAACTGTTCATTGCAAAGAAATTTTTAGAAGATGTGGGAATCCCGGAAGATGTTATACGCTTCAGACAGCATCTTCCAACTGAAATGGCCCATTATGCAATAGACTGCTGGGATGTGGAAATAAATCTTGACAAATTTGGATGGATTGAAGTAATAGGAATCGCTGACAGGACAGATTTTGATCTTAAATCCCACAGTGAACACAGTAAGGAGGATTTGAGAGTATTTATAGAATTCAATTCCCCAAAAAAAGTCAAAAAACTCGTGATAAAACCAGATATGAAGAAATTTGGGCCGTCTTTTAAAGGTGAATCTCCCAAAATCATTAAAGTGTTGGAGAAGCTGGAAGTATCAGAACTTGTACATTCATTCGAGACAAAAAAACAATTTGAACTTGAATTGGAGGGTAAAAAATACACAATTCCCTCTGATCATGTGGAGTTTGAGGAAATTGAAGAGATTGTTAGAGGAGAGAAAGTATTTCCCCATGTTATAGAACCTTCTTATGGTATTGACCGTATAGTTTACTCAGTACTCCTACATTCATACATGGAAGATGAAGAACGCTCATATTTTAAACTTAAAAGAGATATTGCCCCTGTAGAAGTTAGTGTCTTTCCACTGGTAAACAAAGAGGATATGGTAAAAATTGCCGTTCAAATAAGAGATAATCTAAGAAAAGAAGGATTTTTGTCGGAATACGACTCTTCAGGAACTATTGGAAGAAGATATGCCAGATCCGATGAGATTGGTGTGCCTTTTGCAGTGACAGTTGATCATGAAACTCTGGAAGAGAATACAGTGACCTTAAGAAACAGAGATGATTCAAAACAGGTGCGGGTGCCTATTTTAGAACTTCACAATGTTTTAGGTGATCTGATATCGTTTAAGATTGATTTTAAGGATATCGAGAATTAAATATAGATTTATGTTATTATTAAAGGCCAAAAAGCTAGAGATTGAAATATTTAATCAAATCTTAAACCAAGAAATATTACGTAAATAGATATCCTTTTATCTAGGTCTTCAAAATTTGATAATATCCGCACTGTTTATATTTTATTCTGATACCAGTTTTTCCAGTTCTTCTTTTGAAAGTTTTTTGGCTATTGTCAATTTTGTTGGGCAACGTCCCAATTTTATATCATGTTTTTTGGCTAATTCTTTAAGATCTTTAAGTTTTGCTTTTTTGGCCAGTTCTTCTACGTCCACTCTTATTCCTCCTTTTTTCTTTTTTATTTACATCTCTGCAGTTATATTTTTAAAAAGATCATAATAATATTTTCTAATAAATGACTGATAAAACAAAAAAACTTCAAGATTCTCTAAACCAGAATCTACTAATTTAAAAATATATAGATAAATATGAGAATGTTTTTGATTTTTTATTTTATTTATTGTATAATATACTTTATTTCAGTGTAAATTTTAAAGACTAAACAGATACAATCGAGATTTAAATAATTTTTAATTTTTTAAAACTGAAATCTATATAATAAAATCTATATAAAAATAAATCTGAAGATATGATATCTAATGATATCAAAAAAAGTTTTTAAAATGAATTTAGAGACAAGACGTTACTATTCTAATTCGAATTTTTCAGCTTTATTCTTAAAATGGGCAAATAATTTATTACCCCAATCAATAGCATCTTTTTCTTTACCAATTAGAAGTTTAGATGTGTCATAGGTCTTATCATTGGAAAATAATCCTAAAACGATAAAATAATCAGTTACAACAACTGTCAACCTAATCTCTTCATTGGTCTCCCGTATTGTGAAATTTTTAGCTGAAAGTGCTTTCCTAAATTTTTTTTGGTCAGTTACTTCGATTAACTTATCTAATATTTCTGTGGTTAATATGAGTTCAACTTGGACATCTTTTTCTAACAGTTCCTTTATCAAATCTATATGAAGAGGGAAAAAAACTGGAGTGATTGCTCTTATTTTTTTAGCATTTTTTAATAGTTCAAAATAAGTTGTTTGTGGTTTGGCTATATTTATGGTGGTAGACTCCACAAGCTGAGAGTTACACAAACATCCGATATCTTCAAGCAGGTTCTCGGGTATTGCACCCATTTGATGATTTGACCATAATCTCATGAATCTTTTTATTGAGACAAGTGTTTGAGTTAGGTCTATCAGTTTTAGTATAATAATTTTTCCTGTTTGCGAGAGAAAATAAAGGTCTCCTTTCTTAAATATAAGATTTTTATTCTCAAGCCTATTCATGCTGTGTAAAATGGTAGAAGAGCTAAGATCAATTTCGCTTCTTAGAGTCCTTAAATTCTTTGACCCCTCACTTAAACTAAGCATTATTTTTTGCCTAACATTTGACGAAGCTAGGAATTTCAAATCATCTTTAACTTCATCATAGAGCTCAAAAATTTCCTCCTGATTCATTTTATCCCCTGATTACATTAACTTATGATCTTATCCCTCATAGACATTAATCTGATGATATTGTTTAATATACTTGGTTGTAATCGAATCTTTTGCTTTCTATGTAAACTTTTTCTTTGACATCATCCCAAAACTCTCCATATCATTATTGCACATGCTAATGGATGAGTCCAAGATAAGATTCTTCTAGGACTTCGTGTCGTGGGAGTATCTTTTTATAGCTTTCTATCTAGCTGAAGAATCTTTCTATTGTGCTTTTTTTTATATTGTTCATAGTTGAAATTTTTAGGTCTTCCAGGCTTTTTTTTCTTCTGGTTTCTTCTGTTGATGGTGATGTTGGATTTTATGCCTCTTCTGGTGTTATGAGTTCTTATTTCATCTGAATCGTAGGCGGCGTCCGCAACTATGATGATTGGCCTGGTGATGGGTCTTCCAGTGCCTATTTTTGTCCGAAATCCTTCCACTGTGGGCATGTAAAGCTTGGAATCATGCATATTTGCAGGGGCAACTATAGCGGATAGTGGACGTCCATTTGCATCGACTATTGTGCTTATTTTGATTTCTTTCACCTTTTTGTTCCCATCAAAGCCTATTAAACCCCTTTTTTAGCAGGGACGTTTTTTAGTATCTATGAAGCACAGGTTACGATCTATTGCGCCGGTCTCATAATCTTCAGACACGAGAATATCGAGTAATCCTTGTACACATCCTCTTCAGCCAGTTTAAGGTTCAGCCTGTGAACAGTGGACTTCGCCCCATACTTCCCTGGAACCTCCTCCCACCTACAACCTCTGTAAAGAACATGCAAAATCCCGTTAAACGTCTTGCGCAAGTTTGCTCTAGGTCTACCAGTTTTAGGTTTTTGAGCCGGTAAATGTGCTGATCTTCCTCCAAAGTTTATCATCAATCTCTTTAAATGGCATGAACTTAAATATAACTCCCAACTAATATATTTTTGGGATGACCTCTTTGTATGTTAATATAATTATGAATTATCTAAATAATTTGAGTAAATAACGAACTTTTAAATGTTTCCATAGCTTAATTTCCTCAGCTTGTTCC
>VGTM01000079.1 GCA_016874685.1 Methanobacteriota archaeon | reverse complement strand
GCTAAAAGAAAATGAAATTCATACTATAGTTGTGAATTTCGAAAGAACTGTACGATCTGGGCGAAATATGAACATGGAAATTGCACTTTCATCAGGTGGTCGCTTTTACGATGTTGAGGAGCTTAAAAACCCCGCAGCTGCAGTATCAAAGATACTTGACTATGAGAGGTCTAACATCTGAAACCTTTAGAAAAGGTTTCATCCAAAAAGACTTAAAAATAATCATTTAAGCTAATCTTTTAAGACTTTTTAACACTGAGGCATGATAATGGAAAAAATAGAAAAAATTAATATTGGTAAAAATGTCTTCATTTACCCCATGCCAGTGACACTTTTAGGGACCATGGTAGAAGGGAAGGCTAATTTCATGGCATTAGGTTGGGTGACTCGAATAAATGCAAATCCACCCTTGCTGGCTTTGGGGGTTAACAAAGTTCATCAAAGCTGCAGGAATATCGAAGAAAACAGGGCATTCAGCATAAATTTTCCAAACGCCGACATGATC
The DNA here is from genome assembly GCA_016874685.1 of Methanobacteriota archaeon. Taxonomy (GTDB): domain Archaea; phylum Methanobacteriota; class Methanobacteria; order Methanobacteriales; family Methanobacteriaceae; genus VGTM01. The sequence goes on along the minus strand of VGTM01000079.1, from coordinate 8,725 downwards.
GTAGAGACAGACTATTGTGGACTAGTTTCAGGAGAGGATATTGATAAATCAAATATTTTCGAAGTTTTTTATGGTGAACTGGAAACTGCACCCATGATAACAAGTTGCTCACTCAATCTGGAATGTAAGCTCTTCCATAAATACCAACTTCCGACCAACAAGCTTTTTATAGGGGAAATTGTTGGTGCATATACAGAAGAGAGATACCTAACAGATGGTAAGCCAGACATAAGCAAAATGAACCCGCTCCTTCTGACTATGCCAGATAACAATTACTGGAATGTGGGGGAACCTGTAGGTAAAGCTTGGAATATCGGTAAGAAACTGAAAAGATAAATAAAGATTAAAAAATTTATGGAATATAGTTTAGAATTTTAAATATGAAAATCACTGTTTATCATGCAGAGGAATGCGATCCAAAAAAGTGCACCACCCTTAAACTTGCCAAAAAAGGAAAACTTAAGGTTGTTACAAGTCTAAACAGGTTGCCGAAAGGTGCGATCATCCTGGATCCATTTGCAGAAAAAGCTTTATCTGTTGAGGATAAGGAAACCATATTAAAAAATGGACTGGTTGCCCTTGATTGTTCATGGAAAAAGATCGAAAGATCCCTTTTTATATTTAGAAGTAAAAAACATCATAGATCTCTTCCATTTCTTGTTGCTGCAAACCCAACCAACTATGGAAGACCCTGTATGTTGTCCACTGCAGAGGCTATTGCAGCAAGTTTTTATATAATTGGATTGAAAAATATTGCTGTTGATATAATGTCCCACCTCAAATGGGGACCTCATTTTCTAAAGCTCAATCACGAGTTATTAGAAGCATATTCCCATGCAAAAACTAGCATGGAAGTTGTAAAAATTCAGGATGAATTCATAGGAGGCTAATAATGGCTAGATTTGAAGAAGCTGAAAACAGATTATTCAATGTCAAGATATGCTTAAAATGTAATGCAAGAAATCCACCCACAGCAAAAACGTGCCGGAAGTGTGGATATAAAGGCTTGAGATTCAAGGCAAAAGAGCCGAGAGGTTAAATTTTCATTTTTATACAAATATAGGAATTACCATTTCTGATTTAAATCCAGGGATTATGATGAAAGTTGAAAATTACATTAAAAACGCATTAAAAAGTCGGAAAATACATCTAACTTTATTAGATCCTGAAGAGCAAACTCCTGAAAAAGCTGCAGAGATAGCAAAAGAGGCTGTTTCTGGCGGTAGTGATGGAATAATGCTTGGAGGATCTACAATAGCGTCTGAAGAGTTAGATTCAACTGCAAAAGAGATAAAAAAAAGTGTCAATGTTCCAGTCATCCTGTTTCCTGGAAACACCAACGGAATAAGCAAATATGCTGACGCAATATTCTTTATGAGTCTTCTTAATTCAGCAAATCCATACTGGATAATTGGAGCACAAGCTTTAGGAGCCCCACTTATAAAAAAAATTGGAATCGAAGTTCTATCAATGGGATATCTCCTTATTGAACCTGGAGGAACAGTTGGTTGGGTTGGAGATGCTAAGCTGATACCCCAGAATAAATCAGAAATTGCAGTTGCCTATGCTCTGGCTGCCGAATATCTGGGGATGAAACTTCTATACCTGGAAGCTGGATCTGGAGCTGAAAAACACGTCCCTCAGGAGATGATAGCTAAAGTCAGTAAAATGACCAATATGATCATCATTGTTGGTGGAGGTATAAGGACCAGAGAAGATGCAGCTAGGGTTGCAGAGGCAGGTGCAGATATTATAGTAACAGGCACAATTGTTGAAAACAGTTCTAATATAAAAAATAAAATAGGAGAACTTGTTAAAGGTATAAGATCTGTATAATTTTTGATTTTTGAGATTAATATAAATTTATTTTAATATTCTGTCTTTTTTATTTTATTAATATCAAATTTACAATTAGATAAGGTTATAATGAAATAATACGAATGTAATAATTCATTTTAATTTTCAGAATAAAATCGAAATTCATAAACAAGTAATATTAACATAAAATTATATAGAAATAACTAGGTGAGAAAAATGTGTGAATCAAATGGTTATGATATGATATCCCAGATTATAAAAGAGAAATTAGGTTTAATTAAGTTGCCAGTGGCAATAAAATTTGTCCTAAGGGAAGATGATATTCCTGAGGGGATTGAAAAGATAGATGAGAATATAAGACACTGTGAGATGGTTCAAAGGGCAAGTCAAGGTGAGATCCTTTATGCCACTGTAGAGGAACAGATGTGTAAAGGAGGGGCAGCCGCAATTGGACTTATGGAAGCTCCAGATAAGATAAAAACCGGCGAATTTTACCAAGAGCTTGGAAGATTCTCCAGTATTGGATCTGCTAAACGTACCATGGAAGAAATACCCAAGATTGAGCCAATGATGTACGCTGTAATCTACGCTCCACTGGAGGCAGCTAATTTCGATCCAGATGTAATTGTAATAATCAGTACTCCTGCTCAGGCAATGAAGCTTGCTCAAGCCATGGTTTACACACTTGGAGGTAGAGTGGAAGCTGATTTTTCAGGTATCCAGTCTGTATGTGCTGATGCTGTGGCTGGTCCATTCATACGAAAAAGACCTAACATTACCCTGGGGTGCAGTGGTTCAAGAAAATTTGCAGGGATAAAAGAAGATGAGGTAATAGTGGGGATGAATGGTGAGAATATTGGTTGTGTGGTTAACGCTTTAGAAAGTATGGGGTGATCGTATGGGTGAGACAAAAATATTTGAGATATTGGATGAAGCGAAAGAGCTTTCTGAAAAAATGAAGGACTATAAAGGGGTAGCAGACCAGGAGTTGATGCTGATTTGGATGGATAACACCTTGAAACTGGTAATGAAACTTGGAAAAGCGACAGAAGAACTGGAAGACCGGTTCGAGCTTCTGGAGGATAGTTTGGAGAAATAAAATAATTTAATTTTATTTTTTCAATTTATTAAGATTTTCATTCAATTCTTCAACAAAATCATCCATTTCAGGCCCTAATTCTATGTAGTTTTCCTTAACGGCCTTTATTAATTCTTTAAGAGAAGAAAATGCCGATGCCCTTGCCATTTTAAATTCTTGTCCAGTGGCTGCTACTTCAGTGACTGCTACTATAATTTCTCCAAGATGATAAACGGCTTTTATCGGCGTTATGCCAATCTTTTGCTCAGCCGCGGTTATTCCAACATATTTAAGATAATAAGATCCAATACTATTGGATTTTCAAGTTTTTGTTTGGCAGATGCTACACCAACGTCACGAAGAAAATCAGCTATACACATTGTTTCTGTTAGACCCTTCCTTTTGACAGCTGTTAATCTAATTTTTCCAAGAGACACGGCTGCTTCGGATGTTACTGTTTCAAATTTTTGTTCGGCGGCCGCTAATCCAATTCTTCCAATAAAACCAGCTATTTTACACGTGGTTTCTAAAAATTTTTGTGCATTGGCTATCAATCCAATTTTTTCAAAGATGTATACCACTTCTTTAGCAGACTTTTCGTCATTTCTACTTATCGCCACCTGTGCTATGGTGAAAAAATGACCAAAAATATGTTCTGATAATTTTTGTTCTTCTTCTTTTGTTAAATCCCCTTTTTTAACTATAAAATTGGTTTCATTTGAAATTACCATCAATCCCTCTCTTAAAGTCCCATAATCATATTTCATCAATGAAGAGTATATAATATCAATAATGGGCTGAATAGATCATCTCTTTTGTTAATTCCATCTTCTTCAATGTTGCGAGAATTTTATCTTTTGTAATTCTTTCTGCAAGTTTATCTATCACCGTGGAGGGCTTCATTAAGTCCAAAATATTCCAAATATAAGGTATCAAAGCACCAAATGCAAAAATTCCCAATAAAAATGCAATCCAAATGAATATTTCATTATTAGAAGTGGGTGTTCCATCAATTGCAACTATAACATTCAGAACCCACAATCCGTGAATTATGGCAACTATATAGGTTGAAACAAAAATCCAAAGGCTAAAACTTTTTTTAAAAATGTCTATCACTCTTGTGGAGTAAGATGAAGCTGTAAGCTGAACGGCAACCAAACTTAAAGTAATTACAATTGCAATAACCGCGGCTTCGCTTTGAACTAGTGCACTGAGCATGTAACGAGCGCTATCTGCATTAGTGTACATGATTAGAGAAGGGAAAAAAAACATAGAAGATTAAAAATATTGTCAATTGGCAGCATAAAATGCAAAATAAATCTTGAATCCTTTTGATAGATTAGATAAAGAAAGCAATTTAACACCATATAAAATTAAAGTTTAGTATTATAAATTACTTTCTTTTAAGATTTTAAGGTAATCATCGTATCTGTTTATATTTACTAGTTCTAACTCATCAAGGGCTGGAACACCATAAAAAATAACTCCATTCTTTATCATATTTCCTAAAATGGGGTTTAAATTATTCTTACGGTCTATAAGATATTTTCTCAGTAACTCCGAGTGACATGCAAATGGCATTCCCAGTCCCTTGGTTGACTCTAGGTAACCTGATTCTTCTCTTGAGAGAATTGAAACAATATTCCATACATCATCTTCATCAAAAACTTTGTTTATAAGTCTTTTCATAGTTTTAGTTGATACTGAGGGCTGATCAGCAGCAACACACAAGCAAAAATCTGATTTAATATTATTAACGCCATTTAAAAGTGATTCAGATAGTTCTACATCTATCTGAGGATTTTTGATGATTTTTACCCTTTTGTCACCTAAACTCTCTAAAATAGGAACAATCTCATCACTGAAGTGACCAAGAACTATAACACATTCATCAACACCAGTATTTAGAACATTCTCCACTGTTAGAATTATTATAGGTTTTCCATGAATTTCAAATAAAAGTTTATTTTTTACTGGGAGCCCTCTTTCTATTAGATCTTCTTTCATCCTCCTATTTTTTCCTGCTGCTGTTATAATCGCGGCCACCATAAAAAACACTTAAATTAAATTTTTAATTATTAATACTTTTTGTTTTATTTAGTTATACTTAAAATAGAAAAAATCATACTCTCTATGAGGGTCTGAGTTCTACAATTTTTGCATAAATTCTCATTCCTGTACCTCGCCCCTCACTCCACATAATTATCTTTATTGGATAATCACCAGTATTAGTGACAGTTATTCCTGTTGAAGGGCTGTAACCATACATTACTGCATAATACTCCCATGACATACCTTTGGGTAGAGGAAAACCTGCATCTGAGCATGCAGCCCTTAATGCTCTTGCTGGAGGACAGACCCCATGGGTTGCTGCTCCACCTGGAGCCTTTGGATCAGTGGAGCTATCGAATCCAACAGTCTGTTTACCTGAAGAGGTTGCATGGGGTGGTATTATAGTTCCATTCCACGCCCTTACAAATTGCATTGCATTGTATATCCTGGCGGCATCGTTGTATTGTGGATAGGATCCAAGTACATCCCCACCAGATCCTATTACCTTTTCGGTTTTAGAAGAATCATAAACACGCACTGGGGAAGCAGATGGATAATTTATCATGTAATTTTTTACTTCGTCACCAAAGAAGAATTTAATTTTTTCCGGTTCCACTAAATTCCTGCCATCACTAAAAGCACTGATAGCATAATCTAAAGCTATTTTGTCGCCAATATCGGCTTTATTATACCATCTCTTAAGTCTTTTTATACTAAGATACTCATGAGGAACTGTCTCGTTGTTAATCTGGTCATAAGCTACAAATGAAAGTGTCTTATTTTGCTCACGAATCTCTATGCCATCTTTTGTTTTAAAGGCAAAAACATAAGGTGTCTTATAACCCCATATAAAATAAGCAGGAGGAGAAACCATTAATTTTCCCTCTTGCACGGTTAGAATTCCTGGACCAGTAAAACCCTGCGCAGTTCCATTTCGGGATATGCTGCCACTAGTAATTTTTGCTATGGGTGTTTTAACTGTTCCAGTGAAAATGAGATCTATTAAGTCCAAAAATCTTTCATCTTTAATGTAATCCGTGAGATACTCTGGATGGTAAAGAGTGGGAACTTTCCTGATCTTATTTTCATTTACAACATTCACCCCATGCATAATAGTATCTCCCACCTTAAAATCAGTGATCTCTGTCGGGTTCTGAGGTGGATAGTACCCTTCTAATTCCTTTCCAACGGGATACATTACCAAAACTAATATTATAAACGTTGCAAATATTATAATTGCTTTTTTTCTTGATGGAATGTTTAAATCCTCCTGTTCTATGATATTATATCTCTTACGGGTCTAGTGCTTTTATATTAAATTTTATGAATTTTTATTATTTATTGGTAGCTTTTATAAGAATATACAATAAAAATATTGGCTCTTAACTCCCATATATTTTTTTATGTTTTAAAATATTTTGTATTTCCAATATTTTAGTTTGACCATTTCCACCTATCACTATATTTTTATATACTCTACTGCATTTGATCACAAAATCTGTCACGTCACTGACGTCTTTCAGGAGCCTTATCTCTCCTTTGTAGCTTCCGCTTTTTAAAATATTCGATGCTAAATCAGTTGTTTCATCTAAACCTGGAAATAATCCCACAATATCTGGATTTGCCTTTATTACTTCCTTTAGAATATCAAATCTATATAGCTCGTTTTTTCGTGGAGTTCCAATTATTATTACGTCAAATTTTCTCTCACCAAAGACAGCCGCGGCTGCGTCTGCATTATCAGTTTTTCCAATGATAATATTGCTTCCAAAGAGTTTCATCATTGTTGATCTACCCCTAACATCTTCAAAATTTTCCAATGATTCTTTTATATATTTATCAGGGATATTTAAAGCTTTAGCAACTTCTTCGGCTGCAGCGGCATTAAGTAAATTGAATCTACCAAATACTTTCAACTTTTTATTAGTTTCTCCAAAAAGAATGGCTTTATCTGCACAATATGCGATCTCTGACAGAAATACATCATTTTTATTTAAAATAGCAGTTTTACTTTCTAAAAATCTGCATAACGATTTTTGGTAGTTTTTAAGGGAGTGGTGAACGTTTAAATGATCCCTGCCAATATTGGTTACAACTACAATATCAAAATCAAAGGTATAATCACAAAAATCTAAGGTCATATCACAAACTTCCACTATCAGAATATTGAAATTATTCTTGGAGGCTTCAAGTATCAGTTTTGTGTATCCATCAAATCCTCCACCTGCATTTCCACCTACGAGGACATTTAATCCTGCCATTTCAAGAATATCCTTTATCATAAGGCAGGTGGTGGTTTTACCATTTGTTCCAGTCACACCAACAGTAAAAATGGATTTATAACCCTCTAAAACATCAGATAGAATTTTATTCTTTTTTCTTAATCTTCTGCCTAATTCAGTGTTCCATAAAGCTGGGCTTAAAACAACGGCGTCTGCTGAATATATTTTATCTAAATCGTGATGACCTAAATCAAGATCTATATTATCAAAGGATGAATCTACTTCTATATTTTCATCCATGTCAGAGGCGTAAACATCAAATCCATAGTCTAGAAGAGATTTTACTGCATTTTTGCCTTCTACTCCTAATCCAACTACTGCGATTTTCATTGTATCTACCATTGTCACCAGTAATATAAGAACGTTTTTTTTTTATCACATTTCATCAATTAACTTTTTATTAATTATAATACTAGTAATTAATAGTCAAAAAATTAATTTAGATTCAGATGTAAAAACATAATATAAAAAAGGTTATTTGGTGAATAGATGCTTGATTCTCTTTATGAAAAAGCTTTGAGAAAGAAAAATAAGATAAATGAAAGAATAGTTAACAATTTAGAAAATATTCCACTTAATTTCTCTAAATGTTGGATAGAATCTAACTTAAATGAAAGTAAGTTAGATATCACTATTGGAGGTGGAGATGGAAGCATTAATAAAAAGAATTTTTTAAGTTTTATTTTCTATGCCATTGATGCTGAATGTCTGATACACAACAGTTTAGGGCTTCAAAAGGTTGAGAGTTCTGATATTGATATCATCTCATATCATAAATATGTTAGAGACAGATTAAGAAACTACATGGGCATCTTCGAAATCAAAAACGCTTTAAAAGCGTTTGATCAATTTGATTTAGATTTATTTTTATTTGATGGATCAATTTTAGGAAACCTTATAAGACCATTCCCACTAGAAACTGAACTTCAAAATGAAATTAAGGAAGAGATCAAAATTAAATACTTTCCAAAGCTTGAAAAAGAATTGGAAGTCGAAGAGGTTGAAATAGTATCCTTAAAGATGTTTGATTCAATTGAAAAAGATTTTAAAGATTATAAAACCGAATCAATGATTTATCTAGAAAACTTGGAAAATCTTTTAGCAATCAGCAAACTATTGAGACAAGAAAGAAAGATAGTAGCAATATCTAAAACATCCACAAGAAACGATTATTTTGACTCCAATATTCCAGATATGGCCATTTTTGAAAGATTTAATAAGAAAGAGGGCTATTCAAAGCCCCTATATCTCGATATTTCTAAAGAAGTAAAAAGAGATTTTCCTATACTAAATGTATTTTTCAGAAAGTTAAATTTTACCATATTTTACACACGCTTAGAAGACTACAAAAACATTTTAAAAATTGAGTTACCCTATAAAGCAAATGAAGAAGATATAAGAAATATTATAGAAATTTTGAAGGGTAATAGTACAGAGGGCTATCCTTATCTACTTAAAAAAGCCCATAACGATGTGGTGATCCGAAAAATTGATT
>VGTM01000078.1 GCA_016874685.1 Methanobacteriota archaeon | reverse complement strand
AAAAAAGAAAGTTTATTTATCCGAGTTTTGGATGAATAATCATGCTAATTTTTATTTAATTTTTATTTAATTTTTTTAAATTAAATTTTTTTAAAAATCCATTCTAAAAATTTCTAAATTAAAAAATAAAATTAAAATAAAAACTTATTTTACTTATCTACTAAATAATAATATAATAAATAATAATATTATAACATGTATACAAATAGGTTTTATAGAGGTGTTAAAATGCAAATTAGAGTTTCTTCAATCTCAGAATACTTATATTGTCCCATGAAGATGTATTTAAGCTTTACACAAGACATTAAACCTAAAAATCCAAATATTTTATCTGGAAAACTGTCTCATCAAATCAGGAGAGATTTCCAAGAAATTTTAAAGAGAAATATCCAGTCTATTAGGGGAAATGAGAAAATTGAGGAGATTTTAGATATCATATTCAGGGACGTCCCCTCACTCATTGAAAACACATCAGTTGGGATTCTTGATGTGGAAAATCATGGAAATATAGACATTGAAAAGTTATATCAGAATTTAGCAGAGGATCTTAAACTTGAATCATGGATAATCTCTGCAAAAATAAAAAAGATACTTCAGAGTACTGGAAAAAATAGCTCCGAAATTATAGATATACTCTTTCCACCATCTCTCCTTGAATACAGAATAGATAATAAAAAACTAAATTTGAGTGGTAAAATAGATAAAATAGAGATAATTAATGGAATATACTACCCTATTGAAATTAAGACAGGCAAATATCCAATAAAGGGTGTTTGGGAAGCTGATGCTATTCAAGTTGCTGCTTATTCTGTCCTTATTGAAGAGGAATTTGATACTGAGGTTCTTGTGGGATTTGTGGAATATCTGAAGATTAACAAGCAAATACCAGTGGTTATAAATTCAAAACTAAGAAAAGAACTATTTGAGGTATTGGATGATATTAAAAAAATGTTTTATGAGGGGCATGTCTCTGAAATAGCTCAAAATATAAATAAATGCAAAATATGTGAATATTCAGTGTTTTGTGAATATTATGATGGTTCATAAACTGAATGAAATCAGATTATTGCTAATTCTTACAATTCTTCTTATAATTTTTCTTATCCTCACAAAAAAATTAAAAAACCCTTATCCTTTTAAAAAAATTGAATTTTCAAACTGATAACTTAGTGCCAAATTATGACACTAAAAATACAAATTTTTCAAAGATCAAACAATTAATGGTGGTGACAAAATGGATGAAAAAATGGAAAAATTAATGGAAAAAGGCTGAAAACCTCAAACCTCAGGATGTTTCCAAAGTTCTTCAGCTGGCGCTTAAAATAAGAGAGAGTGGAGAAATAGAAGACCCTGAGCTAAAAAATGCTGCAAGTAGGCTAATTAGAGCCGTAGAGATGAGTTGAAAATACTTCCAAAAGATATTAAAACTTTTTTCTTCCTACTTTTTTTATATCAAATATGGCTGTGTCTGCAACTGCCATAACTGCCATAACTCCTGCCTGTAAAGGATCTGTCACTACAAGATCCGCTATTTCAGTTACACCACCAGGCATGTTAAGACTTATAACAATCAAATCATGCTCCTTTTTTATCTCTTCTACTGCTTCAGATATCTTTCCACCCATTAGTGAGCCTGCCAGAACCAAAGCCCCCACCCTTGGAAGTCTTCCAACAGCCGAGACTGCTTCAGCAAGTTCCTGTTCACCAACAAGTGGAATTGTGTCCACACTTATTCTCTCTCCTCTTATGTTGTGCCTGTCGGATTCGGTTATAGCTCCCTGGGCAACTTGGGCAACCTGTGCACCGCCACCAATTATTATTATCCTTTTTCCATATATTTCATCAAGTGAACGGTGGATTTTAACGTCACTTACAGCTTCAAATATCTGGAGGTTCTGTGTAAGCTCATCTATCTGATCAACACCCTCAAGTTCCATGTAAATTGAAGCTGATTCATCCTTTTCTATGAAAAGATGAGTATAAATAATATTTATTCCACAATTAGCCATCATTTCGGCAATATCACGCAAAACTCCGGGTTCGTTGATAGTTTTTATGGTTATGGCAACTTTATTCATTTGAATCACTTATCATGGAATTAATTAGTTACAATAAATTAATTATTATGAATATTTCAGATTCATAGGTATTTAATTATTGGGCATGAATTTTTTTTCATATTTCCTTTGTTAATCAAAGCATATAATCCCCAAATTAAGGTGAACAAGTGTACTATTATATTTTAAAATTACGATTAATAATTTAAAAGTTTCCAAATTCAGAATAACTCTGCAGAATAATTTTTAAGGTTTATAGACCAGAAGCTTTGATTTTAAAGAGGAAAAATAATAGTATGATAATATATACAAATTCCAATTTTTTAAATAACAAATAATAAATTAAAGTTTAAACAAAAAAACAAGTGGTGTTATTATGAAAAAATCTGCAATTGGAATAATTTCCATCTTAGTGTTTGTTGTCTTAGCATCGGGATGTACCTCTGAGGTTACAACCGAAAATAAAACAACGCATTTTGAAGGTAATGGAACATCTTTTGATTATCCAAGTAATTGGATACCTCTAATAAATACGACAAATGAAAGATATATAGTTGCAAAATTTGGCGACCCTAATCAAAAGATAAACGATTCTATTAGCACAGCAGTTATAGTGGAAAAAGCATCTGGTTTGACAGTGGAAGACGGCAAAAGTATTTTCCGTGCAAAACCAAATTATGAATTTATCTCAGAAAAAACCATTACGATAGCTAATACCAACGCTACAGAACTGATATTTAAAACCACGGAACAAGGAATTCAACTAAAATATAGAACCATTATGTTAACTAAAAACGGGTTTTTATATGCCATTACTTTCTATGCAAAAACAGAAGACTTTGAAGGACAAAATGCCAATTTTGACATGATCATCAACAGCTTCCAGATACAATAACTTTCTTTTTTTCCTTTTCTTTTTTGATTTTAACTATTTTCCTTAATTATACCTAGAAAATGATTTTCTACAAAATTTTCTTCAATATTTTAAATTTCATTTAATCTTAAAAAATAACAATAAATTAAGTATCATATTTTAATTTTTAAATTCTATTCCACATTGATGAATTAAAACAGAAGATTGGAATTGCTATTCAATCTGTTGCTTCTCTATCCTTGCCTTCTCTTTCCTGAATGTACTTAAAAAATTATCTTCTTTCTTGATAGGTGTGATTTCTAGCCCTAATTTACGGTGCCCCTCAACCCAATCCTGGGAGAATATGGGAACATCGATTTTTATAGGTTCATCAGTTGGATTAACCACTATTATGTTTCTATATGGGAAATCGACTTCAACAATGTATCCACCGACACTTATGATATGATGAGGTCTTACCACGAATTTCATGCTTTCACCCTACATTATCGATTATTTTTTTAAATATTTAGTTTTAAATTGTTTAGTTTCAAATTTCATTGAATTTATATTATTGATATTTGGATGAAACCTTTTCTAAAGGTTTCTAGATAAATGCAGCTATAATAGCAAGAATTCCAAGAATCGAAACTCCAGCCACAACTGGATAAAACTGTCTGAATGTAAATATTGGAGAAAATGCACTGAGTAACGCCATTGCTATTGGGAATAAAATTGCAACACCTATATTTATTAATACTTTCCAATCAAATATATTCGGAGGAATACCTAAAAACAGGGTCGCGAAGAGGCTTGCAAGTACGAACATCAGGAAACCTCTGGTTAAATATACATATGCTCTATATTTCGCCGCATATTCTAGCAACGGACCTTCAATAACATCTGCTTTAGTTTTTAGTATTACAAATGGGTATTCATTTAAGAGTATCATGTACCCAATAAAGTATACAAGTGCTCCAATCGCACCTGCAACCGTAAAAAGTATGGGGCCATTTATCTGCTGATACAGCACTATATCACCAATATAAATGCTTTTTGCTATGGCTACAGGTACAAAAAACGCAATATAAATTGGGAAGGATCCAAATGCTATAAGTCTGAAGGCTCGAAGACTGCTTAGCTCTTCTAGGAAAGATCTCGTTGCTTTACGATGCTTGCCACCCTTTGCCAGATCTGGAAATGGCATGTTTACAGACAGAATTGATTTTGAAAGAGAACCCATAAACATGTAAATGACTTCTTCAATCTTTAAGAGCCCCACTATAGCTATGATACTTGCAAGAGCTCCTAAATAATACATTTGAGGCATTATAAATAGGAAAATAAACACACAGGATAAAAGACTGATTACTGGAAGTACGTTGTATAAATTAGGCATTGGAGAATTTGGGATTATTGTCTTTTTAAAGAAGAATTTAATTGGAGCCATGATTCCTAGACTTGAAATTGGTGGACCAACTCTCTGCTGAATTCTTGCATGAATGAACTTACGTTCAATCCCTGGAAGCCATATACTGACTAAAAATGCTAAAATCAATGTACCAAAAACTGCGATTAGTGAATTTAGAATTGTCATATCTTCAATCACCTATGTCTTCTTTTTTAAATCTCCTTTAGAATATCCCTTAGAATATTTTTCCTATAATCTGATTATTTTAATGGCCCTATCTGTGCATGTGAAACATGGATCGCATTGAACTATGGCCAGCTGCGCATCTGTTATATGTGCTCCTATGCAGGCATGCTCCATTGCTCCTATGTTGGTTATGGACGGGGTTCGCACAATAACATTCCTTGTCCTGCCTTCTTCAAGTTTATAGGAGTGATAGAGCTTTCCTCTGGGAACCTCTATGTAACTTTTTACAATGGGTGTATCCTGCATCCCCCAGCTTCGGTTGGTTATCTTACCCGGTGGAAGGTTTCCTATAGCTTGTCTAATTATTTTTATGGACTCAAAAATTTCAAATACACGTACAAGAAGGTTTGATTTAACGTCTCCATCTTTTTGAGTGATTATGTCAAATTCAAATGGATCATAGCTCTCCATATCCCTCCTTAAATCTATGTCAACACCTGTTGCCCTCAAAGTAGGGCCAGAGGTTGCAAGCCTTATGGCATCTTTTTTTGATAAAACTGCCACACCTGTTATACGTGCCATTATCATGGGATCTGATGTGAATCTATCTGCAAATGCTGCAACCTTTTCTTCTAGGAAATCCATGCCTTCTTTAATCTTTTTTATTCTCATCTCATTGAGATCGCATCTTGGTCTAATGCCCCCGATTATGGGGGCCCCATATTGAACTCTGTTTCCTCCAATCATTCCTAAAAGTTCCATGACGGTCTCTCTGATGTAAAATAGCCTCATAGCGAATGTTTCATGGCCTAAAACTTCGCTACCATGAGCTAAATACAGAAGATGGCTGTGCAATCTCTCCAGCTCTTCCACTACAATTCTTATGTAACTTGCTCTTTCTGGAATTTCAATTCCAAGTGCTTTCTCTGCCACTAAAACCGAATTCCAGATGTGACTATTGGAACAGATTCCACATATCTTCTCTGTAAGGCTATTTGCCTTTTCAACAGGAAGACCCTCCATTATTCTCTCTATGCCTCTGTGATTTATGCCCACTGTTATCTCAGCATCTCTTACTATCTCATCTTCAACAAATAGTCTGACTCTGTATGGTTCTATGGCTGCAGAGTGAACCATTCCCATTGGGACTTCTGTTTCTATTATTTTTTTGTTGTTATTGTCACTCATATCCTACACTCTGTTTGATTTTATCCTAAAACTTTCAATATGGGCCATTATCACCTAAATAACACTATTATAAACGCTTTTATATATCTATCTAAATTTATTAGATTTATCGCTTTTGATATTCAATTTATCATTTGATATTTAGTTTTTTACTATTTAGCTTCCAATAGTTTTGGTAATGTAGCCACAAGCCCTGATAATATGTCTTCAGGTCTAACAGCACAACCTGGCACCTTTGCATCCACAGGTATAACTTCATCAACAGGTCCTGCAATCTCTTCTGAGGGAATGTCACCATGAATGTTCTTGTAAACTCCACCCATAAGAGCACATGCACCTGCTGCTACAACTGCCTTTGGCTCTGGGATTGAATTATAAATTTCTTTTAGTGGTTTTTCTGTATGTTTAGTAACTGGACCTGTAACTACCAGTACATCAGCCTCCCTTGGATTCCATGTCAGAAAAACCTTGTACTGTTCAGCATCATATCTTGGTGAAAATATACAGTTAACAATCTCTATATCACAGCCGTTACATCCTCCAGTATACACAAGCATCACATGTACAGCTCTTGCTCTTGAATATGATTTTAAGCTCAATTTTATCCCTCTCGATTATTATGAAGATTTTATTAATTTAATTTGGTTTAAATAAATGGTTAAATAAAATTTATGCTGTTAACATTATTTATCAGTCTGTTTCCTCTTCTCTTTTCTTTAATATAGTTGAATCAGCGAGAAATTGAGATATAAATGCAATTTTATCATCAGATATTTTAACTGGCTCCTCCAGAAGCTCCCCTATATCTAATTCCACAACTCCAACATTATTGGGATGTATTGTACCTGCTTCTCCAAAGAGAGCATAAAGCGGGCAGAAATCATGGCAGTAATAACAATTTACACATGTTTCACTGTTTAGAACTGGAATTTCCTTTTTTATGAGGCCTTCCATAAGTTCAACTGGTTCTTCAAGTTTAACCATCTCTACAGCGCCAGTAGGACATACATTCTTACATCCAGCACATCCTATACATGAAATCTCTGCTACCTTTTCTGTAGGCACAACTCTGCCTTCAAGGACTCTGCTTCGAATTTCCATATCTGTTACCCTGTCTGAAGCAAAAATAATTCTTTTAATATTACTATACGCTCCCTCCAGCATTATCCTGATTAAATTCTTCATGAAGATACCTCAAATTCTCTATCAAACAACACAGCTCTCGCAGGACATGCATTTGAACATGCCCCACAATAAATACATTTTGAATCATCCACCACAATTCTCCCATCTTCAGTTTCTGAAATAGCTTCTTCCGGGCATATGTTAGTGCATAGTTTGCATTTCATACATAACTTATCTTCTATAAAGGCAAATCCATCTTTTATAGATTTTTTGAGCATTGTAGTTTTCTTGATGGCGTCTGCTGGACAGTGAATGGCGCATTTTTCGCATAAAATGCATTTGTCCATATCAACTTCAATTTTACCCCTTTTAAGAGTAACAGCCTCCTTTGGACAAACCTCTGCACATATACCGCAGGATATACAATCTTCAGAAACATCTCCTTCCCATGTAACTTCCTGGAAGCTTCTTGCTTCTTTTAGGTCGCAAGATTCAACACATTTACCGCATGATACACAGAACCCTTTTATTTTACGTTCTGGATCATCTGATAATCTAAGTGTGCCAACTGGACAAACATCAAGACATTCAGCAGTCTCACATTCCTCACATAGATTGGGATCATAACGTATTTTCCCATCCACCATTTTCAGTGCCCCTGGTCCACATGCTTCCGTACATAATCCGCAGTTTAGACATGAAACTATCGTTCCTTCTATTTCTTCTGATGGATCTGGTTTTCTTATTTTCATTTTAAAGTCATCAATATATATGGCTTTATTAGGACATTCTTGGAGACATTTAAGGCAAAGAGTGCATTTCTCCTCATCAATTGTTGTATCTGATATGGCGCCTGTTGGACATACATCCTCACATACTCTACACTCTGTACACTTGCCTTCAAGGTTCACATCCACCATAATTGAACCAGTTGGACAGTAATATTCACATCGTTTGCATAAAGTGCATTTTTCAGGATCAGTAATCACGTTTGTTCTCTGAACTATCTCTTTTTCTTTTTTAAATGGTATTTTTGGTGGGACTGTGAGTTTTAAAGATTCAAGGAACTTCAACTGACGGTCTTCCATAAACTCATAAGCATCCACTCGGGCATTTATTGGACATGCATCCAAACATAACCCGCATCTTGAACATATCCCCTTCACAACTTCATCTTCAATTTTTATACTGTTTACTGGACATGTTAACTCGCACACACCACATGCATTACATTTAGCCCTATCTACAACAAATCCACCATATTTATTTTTGATTATGGCTCTGTTTGGACATGCATCTGCACATAAACCGCAGGTGATGCAGCTAAATGCCTTGCCTTCTATTATCCTGATGGCACCAGTAGGACATTGCTTAACGCATTCTCCAATACCTTCACATTTTTTAGTTGATAAAAACATGATCTTAACTCCATAAATCTGTTAGTTACTTGTTTGTTAGTTAGTTACTTGTTAACTACTTGTTAGTTATATTATCCTCCTTATCATCTTCCAAAAGTTATTTTACCAATTATTAATCCTGCAATAGCTGATACAAACCCTGGTGCTAAAGGAACATCAGTATAAAATGGGAATGGGCCTATTATGTAAGCCATAGCAACTGCGACTATTAATACCACAATATACGATCCTAAAGTGAATTTTAGCTTGCTTTCTGGGTCCGTTTTAATTCTTGTTCCTAGTATGAATCCCATTACGAATCCAAGAATCAGTGGACCTGCGTAAACCATTTTAACTCTCCTCATCTAATTGGTTAAACCCTAAAAATGCTATTACCACTGCACTTAAACCTACCAGAACCTTTAAACCTACTACAAAGTTAAGATAGGGTAGTATACCTGCGTTTGTAGGGTCTGGATAATGGAATAAATTTTTTATTATTGGATCTACAATGTTATAGAGATCAGTTCCTACATTGTAAAGGTAAAATCCTGAAAATATCAATCCGGCCAGACCTAATAATACGAATCCAAGAGCCCCGGCACTTTCCATGGACGCTAAAAAATCGTGCGAAAATTTAAATGGGCTTTCACGCAGTCCATATACAATTACACAGAATATGAACGCTCCAGCTATCATGGCACCACCCTGAAATCCTCCCCCGGGCGTTATGTGCCCACCTAAAATAGTGAGTATCCCCACACACATTATTATCAAGGCTGCTGGAAATGCAAATATCTTAAGTATTGTGCTCATTTATTTCCCTCCAAGCTCAACCTTTCCTCTTCCAAATATAAGTAAAGTTACAACAACAGCTGTTACAAGTATTAATGCCTCTCCAAGGGTATCGTATCCTCTCCAATCAAATATAACAACTGTAACCATATTAGGAGCAATTTTAGGACCTACCCAATTGTATAGATAACTTATTCCAGGATATATTACTTTTTTAAATCCATAAATAGCTTCAAATAATGTAACTGCAAATAAAGCCAGTGAAATTCCAGCTATAAGATTTCTTAATCCTTCAGACATTTACGCTCCCCCAGTAAAATAGTGTTATTATAATTCCCAGTGCCAAGATCATGTAGAATAACATATTAGAAAAAGAATCACTCTGTTCTTTTCTCAGTTTTGGCATGATTGGCATGGCTATTACAGCTATTAGGATTAATATTAGAACTGCAACCATCATAAGAGCTTTATTTATAAATCTTAACATAATTG
>VGTM01000077.1 GCA_016874685.1 Methanobacteriota archaeon | reverse complement strand
CTTTTTACCTTACCTGTACCCTGAAATTTAAAATCTCCGATTTCATGTTTTATTTTTTTAAGATTCTCTCTTACTACCTCTAGTCTCGGAACAATTCTAACCATTAATGCACCAACTCATTAATTATTAATAATTCATTATTTTAAGATGTTTTTTTATATCTCAGTTTTTAAAATTTTATTTTTCAGTTTCAGGTCTTATTTCAACGAATTTTTGAGTATTTTGTTCTAAATTTGTATATTGTGCTTTTTTAGTGTCATAAAGAACTCCTAACCAATTCTATTAAAATTATGCCAATAACAACAAATAATAATATAGATGTTAAACATATTACTGAGTATACATGATCTTTTTTGATCTTTTTAATCTTTTTCTTGTGACCTAAGCTCCTTATTACAATTAATAAATATTTAAACATTTTCATTACCCTGAAAAGGCGAAATTTTGCTATAATTCTTTAATTTAGTATCTACATAATCCCAAAAGTTTTAAAGGTTATAATGGTATTTTTAAACCCTTATTATTCTTTAAAGGTGGTATTTTGAACCCTTTAGCACTTTTTAAGGTTTTTAATATCCTTTCTCCACCACAGTTTAAGGTTTTATAACATTCACAGTCTCTACAAGCCTCTAATCCCCAGAAATAAGCTAGTAAGCATTCAGTATTTAACTTTCCCTGGTTTTTTATCCTTTTTATTGCTGTATTACTTAATATTTTCACCATTTAACCAATCCATTTAAAAACAGAGATATTAAATCAAGATTATATTATGTTCAGCATTAAATTATCTGGATAATATTTTCTTTTTTAATACCTCTGGATAATAAAATTGTTACTAGTTAAAAATTCCGTTTTTCAAAGTTCTCTGGAATTTTGGATGCATCTCATGGAGTCTTTGAATTTTTCTAAGCTAAAATTTTTGTATATATTGAATTCCTTCCAGCTGTCTGAGTGTAACTTTTCTCTTTCCATGATCACCTTACGCCTGTAAACTTCTAAGAATTAATATAGATGTTTTTATATATAAAGTTTTATATATACATATGTTGCTATATAGCTATCTTAAAAGTTAAATAGTATGATAGTTTTAAAAAATATGTTATGTGATGGGGGGATTAATATACCAAATCAGAAAACACTGAATGTGAGGATTCCAATGGATTTAATGGATGAATTCAAAGAAAAAGCATATAAAAAATCTCATTATGAAAAGGGCTCTATCAGAAAGGCGTGTATTGAGGCTTTAAAGGATTGGTGTGAGAAAAATTAAAAAAATACATTTATCATTTAAAATATTTAAGATCTTTATTCAAATTACACGTAATTAAAGATTATCACAGGAAATCCAAACCAACCATCCCAGAGAAAACATTTGCCTTTTAAATTCTATTTTTTTAATTATGTATTTTTATTTTCGAGAATTCTTAAAAAAAACTTTATTAAAATCAATATTACTAGTTAAAACAGTTTTATTCCAGTTCAAAAAAACTTGATTAACTCTTATAAATTTTTTTGGCACAATAAGAATCATTAAAACAATTCTATTTAATTTGCACCGAAAAATCTTATTTTTGGTCCAAAGGTAATATTTTAAGCCTTTCCTGAAATATTTTCATAACGAACTTTCATGATCAGAGCATCCTCATCCAGAAGGGGTGTTTCCGAAATAAAAGTCACATCCCAGCCACAATCAACCACCAACTCCAACAGAGGCTCCAATGGGGGACCAAAATCCTCTTCGAGGAGTGTGTGATGCCTTCTCTCACCAGCGTCACTAAATTCAACTTTTGTGAAGTGGCAATGAAGAGTCTGCAATCCTAACTCACTATCTATTTTATTAAATATTTTTTCATAATCTTCTCTATTTCTTATGTTCCCATTAGATCGTGCATGTAAATGCCCAAAATCCACTGTTGGTGCAAAATTTTCAAATGATTGGCATAGATCTATTATTTCCTCCAGATTTCCATATTGGGATTTTTTACCGGTTGTTTCTGGGGCAAAGGTATATTTTTTAATACCTAATCTTTCAATTTTTTCTATAAGTTCTCTGATTGTATTGAACATTTTTTCTCTGGCTTCATTAGGGGAATATTCAGTGTAAAAACCAGGATGAAAGACAATCCTGTATGCATTCATCCATTCTGAAGCTCTCGCTGATTGAACTAGCCTATCTATTGATCTCTCAATTACATCATTTTTATTTGAACATAAATTTATGTAGTAAGGGGCGTGCATCGAAATAAGAACATCATTTTTCTTGGCATTCTCTCCCAGTTCAACTCCAGATTTTTTTGAAATTCGCACTCCGTAGGTTGCCTGATATTCATATGCGTCGAGCCCTATTTTTTTTATATAGTCACATACCTTAGTGGTTTTTCCCCTGTATCCTAATGGATTTCCTGCTGGGCCGAATCTTACATTAAAAGTCATAAGATCACATATTTAGGAAAAATCTTCATTTTATAAATCCAGATTTTTAAATTCTCGCTCAATATATATTTTTGATTCTTCATAAGACTTTTCAGCGAATTTATATCGCTTATGAACATCTAAAATTTCTATTAAAGCATCCTGAACCAGTTCTCTATTATTCCAATTTTTAAGTTCTGTGATAACTCGCTCCAAACATCCCTTCTTGTAACTTATCTGTCCTAAGACATGAATCAGCATTTTTCTAACCTTTCTATTTTCTTCGTCCTGCAGTTCAGCTAAAAGAGGTAATATATCCTCAGGATGGGTCCTTCCTCTAAGTTCAATACCATGCACGATAATTCGCCTTATTTCGGGGTCTTCGCGGTGTAGAAACTTTTGAGCAAATTTTAAAATGGGGGTTGGGTTTTTCTCACCCATCTGCTTTAAGGCACCCATCACAGCATTTCTGACCACATGATTTTCATCATTTAAGGCCATTTCAAAAAAATTCATTACTTCTTCTGCATCTTTTTTTCCAATTTCAGCAAATGTGTAAACAGCAGTTTGTCTCACCTTTTCATTTTCGTTTTCGAAGAGTAACTTGGAAATATCCAGAATATTTTCTCTTAAATCTTTATGTCTGTGATAGAGTCTTCCTAAAATAAGATAAGTGTTCTTTCTGATGTAAAAGTCACTGTCTGATGCATATTTCAAGATATTTTCTGTTTCATCATTTTCTACATCTTTTTCAATGGATTTTTCCATTTTTTCGACGATTTTTGCTCTTTCTTCTTTTGGAAAGTCATAAAAGCCCTTTGGCATTTTTTTGGTCCTCCCAAATAATTTTCAAACCCAAATTTCCCGATAGGTAATAAAGATTTGATGATAGAAATTTACATAAACATAGGCTAATAAAATCCGTATTTATGGATTTTTTTAACATGGAGTTAAATTAATGATAGAATGTACTATTTTAGTTTGAAGGCACAGGATAATTTTGAATATCCCTTCAAATTTTTTGCAGATATAACTTTTTAATAGGGCATTGATGAAGGGTTTCAATAGGGATTCCAATCTTTCACTTCATCATATTCAGGAAACTTACCATATTGGTATTTATCAAAAAATCTGCCCCACCCAGTTTTATTAAACGCGTTTATCTTTTTTTTACCAATTAGAGGATACCAAAAGCGGTCATGGTAAAATTCTGATGCAAAGATATAAGTTTTAAATAAAGGGGAGTTAAATAGCAATCCATGGAGCCATCCAATATTCATGGTTTTTTTCCTTAAAATCTGATCCCATGTTATAACCGGACTTTTTTTCGTTTGAAAACCAAAGTTAAGTTTTTCGAAATCCGACCTATCCATGCCAACCACTTCAATCTGATCGACATCTCCCATTCCCAATCCCATATCATGGGCAATTTTTATGTAATCAATTTTGAGAGGTTTAAAACCCATTATTTTAGCTGCTATGGCATCTATTGCAACCTGATCCGCGCTGGCTAAGGTAATATTTCCAATGAATGGATCCATTGTTCTGGGACCTGCACCATCTCCACAAACACATCCATCCATCACGGCAAATATTCCTTTATGAATCTCTTTTTGAATGGATAGTAGATCAACCAGAGTTTCATGCATTTTTTTATGAGCGTGATGTCTGTATTTTGGAATCAATCCTCCAAAAGCGTTTTTCATCGCCCCTGTGGTGGTACTATGTCCATGTGTTTTCATGGTGGGGAAGTGAATAACATTGGACCCTTTAAATGGTTTGGGGATAAAAATCTCTCCAAATATTTCATTCATCACCAGAATTTCTGATTTTGGTTGGAAAGGAATCCATTCAACATCTGTCAGTGGCTTAAATTCCACATTATTCTCGTTTAGAATTGGAAGCCATTTGTTCAGATATGCACCCTTCCATGGATGGGTGACAACAGTCTGATTTTCAACGGCTACAACTTTCTTGTAGTTGTCGTGATTTAGAGTTTTTAAAACCCCTTCAAGTTGCCACGGGGGAGTTGAACAGGCTGGATAATATAAAGTCCATGATAGGTTAAGTTTTAGAATGGTTCTATCTTCTCTTGATAAGAATTTTTCATATTCTGCAAGATGTATTAAACGTTTATAATCTTCAATTACAGTAGATGGTGAAGTTTTTAACACTGCTACTTTTGACATTTTTTCACGTTCCTCAATAACATTCCTAAACCATTACAATAGATATAATATAATATTTAATTTTTGATTTTCATAATTCTTTTTTTAAAGATCATATAAACTGATAAGCCCAGAATAGCCCCATACCACAGGGTTCCAAACCTTACAATAATAGCCACTCCAACTGCTATAATAGATGTAAGACCAAAAAGTTGCAGTAATCCAGAAATAGTCGCTTCTGAGACTCCTAAACCGCCAGGAATCATACTTACTGCTCCTGCTAATGAAGCGAAGCTGAATACAAAGGTTGATAATGTTATTCCTAAATATTCTCCAAATCCTATAATAACAAAGTAAAGTCCCAGACATTCAAAAAACCATGCAATAGAGTTTAAAATTGACATTCCGATTAAACCTTTAGGTTCTATAAGTTTTTCAAATGTTTGATGCATTGTTTTAATGTCTTTGGAGTATTTTCCTACTCTATGTTCCAGTATTGAAATAATTTTTTCTGAAATAGTCCTAGATCGTATTATAACGAAAAATCCAACCAGTATCAGGAGCAGGATTAAGATTATATAAATACCCTCTTTGTAATAGAAAATGCCAAGGAAAAAAAGGATTATAAGGCTGAACAGATCTGTAATTCGGTCTATGATCACAACAGGAACGGTTTTACCCAGGCTTTCACCATTTATTTCTTTTATGAGCCATCCTTTCCATATTTCTCCCACTTTTGCAGGGGTTATAATCATGGAAAGCCCACTGAAAAATACAAATAGATTGTCTTTAAGATTTAGGTGGACATCAACCCTTCTAAGGAAATAATTCCATTTAATAAACCTTATAAAATATCCAGCAGTAGTTAAAACTAATAATAGTAAGATGTAAGTCCAATTAAACCTTTCAATGGCTGATAAAAGGTTCCTGAAGTCGGCATATATGCCCATAAGCAGATACAGTAGGACTGCAAAAAGGATTACTATCCATATCCTGTTTTTCGCCATAATTTCAACACCTTTGTAAATCCATGGTTTATGACCCATGATCTCTTTCCAAATACCTTAAAATCATTGTTTGTAATAGCTTTCCTAATATCAGAATTATCTGTAAAAACTCCTCCATTTCCGATTTCGTTTACAAAATGGGCATCACTACCAGCTATTACTGCTAATTTATGTTTTTTTGCAAAAATTGATGCATTTTCATTATATTTCTGGAAAATGCATCTTGAATTGAATACTTCTATATTATCTATCAGTTTCACATCCTTTTTTGTGGGACGGAAGCCGGAATTACGCAATTCATCAAAAGGATGTGGTATTACCACAGTTCCGCCCTGATCCTTGATTTCATGAATAACATCTTGAGAGTTTTGTGATTTTATTTCATCTTTTAGAAAAAGACCAATTATCTCACCTCTCTCAGTTGTAATTTCTGATCCCACTATAACCTTTAAATTCTCGGTTTGATATTTTTTTGCCCTGATTCCACCTTTTATAGTGTCGTGATCTGTAATTGCAATGCCATTTAATCCTTTTTTTTCGGCAATCATTACAATTTTTTCTGGATCCAGGAATCCGTCAATAGAATATTTTGAATGAACGTGAAAGTCGTATTTCATTTTAATTTACCTCTAATATACATCTTTTATTATTGGAAAAGTAGTTTAATATTAGTTTTTGGGTCTTGCCCTATGCCATCCCTAAAAATCGAAGTATATTACTATAGTATAGTACTAGCACTACCAGAACTACCCATAAAATCGTGCTGAATAACATACCTCTGTCTTTAAAGAGCATCTCTGGTTCGCCACCCAGGTTCTTGGCATGCACAAGTAAAAGATACCTGAAAATACCATAAAATGCAATGGGGATGGTTAGCATAATGTACATTTTACTGGAAAAGAATGTATACAGTGAATATGACATTATCAGTACACTGGTGGTAATATTGATCATCTGATCAAGCATTTCAGTAGAATAATTTTCCAGAATCTTTCTATGATTCTTTGCTTCATCTTCAAGTAAAACAAGTTCATGTCTTCTTTTGCCCAGTGCTAAAAATAGCGCAAGTAAGAATGCGCAGATTATAAGCCATGGTGATACAAAAACACTGATTGCCAGAGCTCCAGCTATAGCTCTAATAACGAAACCTATAGAGATTACCAGAATATCCACAATAATGATATTTTTCAAAAATAGTGAATAAACGATTATCAACAGGAAAAATATTATTGAAATAACAAGAAACATGCTGTTTATTAGATATGCACCAATAAAAGCTATTACAATCAATATTATAGCAAATAAAAGAGCATGCATTTTTTTAAATTTTCCTGAGGCAACTGGTCTTTTTCGCTTTTGGGGATGTTTTCTATCCTTTTCCACATCAATAATGTCATTTATTATGTAAATACTTCCTGAAAGTATGCAGAATATGGCAAATGCTGAGAGGGTATAGATCCACATACCTAAATTCAGGAAATTAAAGGAAAAAATGATTCCAATGAATATAACCAGGTTTTTATACCATTGTTTCGGACGCATTGAAATAATAAGTTCTTTAATCATTTTAATCACATTTTTGGAATTTTTTTATTAAATTCCAATTATACTCCTTTTTCTTTTAAAGATAAAAGAACATTTCGTGATAAAGTTTTACTATTGGTTCCATTAATTTTTTTATTTACATATAGAGGTTAATATAACATATAGATTAAATAATTGACCTATAAAATGCAATTTAAATTTATACAATAAAAAAAAATAATAGTTAGCAACTTTTTTAAAATTAAAGCTGTTAACTAAACCCATCTAGATTTATGCGTGTTTTTGTGTGTTAAATAATATTTTAAGAATTTTTCATTTGAATTCTCAGAGAATATCCATTGATTTATTGGTTTTCTCAATTGACTTTTGAGCATCAGTTTCTATCTCAAGCATAGCCCTTATTGCATCCACATTCTCAGGCACAACATCTGCTTCCTGGTGTATAGCCTGCATGTAGTAAAGTTCGTCTTCCACAATGTTTAGAGACTCCTTCCAGACGGCTATTTCAAATAGATCATTTCTTGATCTTCCAAGATCCTTTGCATACTCCATAACTTCTGCTGTTGAACCAAGACCTTTATCAGCACTTACAAGAATAACTCTTGAAGTCTTCTCAAGTGTTTCTATTATATCATCCAAGTCTGGTGTGGATTCAAGCTCTACCATCAGGTTGTGCTGGTGCATCAGGGTTGTAGGTACCAGTATGGCTATTGTTGTTATGTCAACGTCGTACATTACGGTTTGAAGGTCTGGTCCGTGATGTGAAGGTACTGTTGGGGGGTTTGGAATTATGGCATTAATTGGTCCTTTTTTAACCTGCGCAGGATCTGCTCCTCTTCTTACCATTACTGCTCTTACCTTTTTTATGCCGCAGAGGTCGGCTATGGGTTTTAGGGTTCTACTGAGACCTGTGGTGTTACACGATACCACTCTTGCGTATTCTGCTCCAATTACATCTTCATAGTTACAGAAAGAATTGAAGGATAGACCTATGGCATCATGTTTTTCTCCACCCTCAAATATTGCTTTTAGATCACGTTTTTCGTAGATATTTTCTTTATTTTTAGCTCCCATTCCTTCTGGGGTGCAGTCCACTACAATATCTGCCTTATCAAACATTTCATCTACAGTTCCACTTACCTGAACACCAGCGTCTTCAAATAATTTTTCACGTTCAGGGATGGCCATATATAGGTCATATCCCTTGGCAATGGCCATTTCTGCTTCGAAATCAGGCTTTGTTTTACTAACACCTACCACTTTCATGTCGTCCTGTGCAGCGACTGCATCTGCCACTCTTTTTCCTATGGTTCCATATCCGTTTATTGCAACTGCTTTCATAATTATTCTCCTCCATTATTTGCAAGTTCTGCAATGATTCCCTCCAAAAATATTCGAGTTGATATTTCAAATAGAGCGCCAAAAGGTGTTAGAGGCTCATATTCACCAGCTACCCGTCTTTCTATGTAATTTTTTGTTTTAGCTTTGATTCTGCCTGGTATTTCAACTACAACATCAGATATCTGGGCTAGTGATGAATTAGAAAAAGAAGTTACTGATATTACTTTAGCACCAATTTTATTTGCCTTTTTTGCAATAGTTAAAGTAGGTTCTGTATCCCCAGATCCAGATATGGCTAAAAGAGCATCACCCTCTTCGATTGCTGGAACTATTGTTTCAGTGACAACAAAGACCTCCTTATGAAGCCTTTTAATTCTGGAAGCAAAAGCCACTCCCACAAGTTCTGATTCTCCAAAACCACATACAAATATTCTAGAACCTTCTTTCAGATATTTCTTCACAAGGTCGATTGTTTTATCATCAATATCCATGCATTTTATATGGGATACTATTTCTTCAATTACAAGCCTCAACATAAAAACACCATTTTATATACAATTTTATATACAATTTTATATTCTTCATGTCATTATAAATTTTGTGATTTAATTTTTGAAAGTAATGAATTTAAAGCCTTATTTCAATTAATGAAGAATAAATTTTAGTTAAATTATTTTTTAGTTAATATTGCAGCAAGATTGTTCAATAATTAAACCTCTTCACAATAATTATATTCACTTTCAGGCTTAGATTATGATATGATCTCAATCATAAAAAACTATCCCGAAAACCAAGATTATTCAAAACATTCACAGGATTTAACCAGGAAGAGTTCGACAGAGTATATGAAAAGGTAAAGGAAGGGCACGACGAATACGAAAGGAAAAGATTAGATAGAAAAGATAGGAAAAGAGCCATCGGAGCTGGGAGAAAATTTGAATTGGACTTGAGGGAAAGGTTCCTACTGCTACTTATTTATTATTGCACCTACATCACTTATACGCTGGCGGGGTTTCTCTTTGATGTGGATGGGAGCACAGTCTGGAGAAACATCAATCATTTGGAACGTCTTGTGAAAGAATACACCCCCTTGCCAGAGAAGATG
>VGTM01000076.1 GCA_016874685.1 Methanobacteriota archaeon | reverse complement strand
TGAAAAAGTTTTTGAGAACAGGATAGGTATAATATTCTAAATATATTATTAAACAAGCTTTTTTGACATAATTAAAATGTAGTTGTTATTAACAGAACCTTATTTGACTTGGAAAAAATAACATTTATCATAATCTTTGATATATCACATATTACGGTCATTTATTCTATAACTTCCGACCATAACTGTATTAATAATATAACCGGATATACTGCAACTTATAATTAATCAAAGTCCTATGATAATATATTTTTTGGCTTTTAATCTGAAATCAAATTTTTTAAAATCATGCCACCAATATCACTCATTTAGTCAAAAAAAATCCAATTATAATGGTAAACCCATTAAAAAGAAAGTTTAATATCGTTTTTCGTATTCTAGTTCTTTAAAGATGATCTTAAATTCTGTTCCGTAACTTCTATCTAGTTCTATGGTGCCGTCTATTTGACTGGTTAGATTGTTCACCAATTGTAACCCTAGTGTGTCTGTTTTTTGGAAGTCTATGTCTTCGGGAAAGCCAACACCATTATCGCTTATTGTTAACATATATTTACCATCGGTATCGTGGAGTTTTATGGTGATTTCACCTTCCCTGCCTTCTGGAAATGCGTGTTTGAGGCTGTTTGAAACTAGTTCGTTTATTATAAGACCGCAGGGGATGGCTGTGTCAATGTTGAACAAAACATCTTCCATTTCCATTTTTAATTTTATCCTTTGAGGATCCACGTTATAGGAATCAAATAGATAGGAAACTAAGCTGGGCACATATCTACTTAAATCGATTTCAGCTAAACTTCGGGTTTGATATAAAAGCTCATGAACTATAGCCATTGACTTCACACGGCCCTGACTCTCCTGTAATACATTAATAGATTCTTGGTCATCTACATATCTAGTTTGCAGATTCAGGAGACTGGATACAATTTGCAGATTATTTTTAACGCGATGATGGATTTCTTGAACAAGCACTTCTTTTTCTTTGAGGGATGCTTTTATTTGTTCTTCAGCCTTTTTGCGTTCGGTGATGTCACGTCCCTCGGGCACTAAATACTTGACTTTCCCCTCTTCATCGTAAATCGGGTGCATGCTAAACTCGATCCATATCAACCCCTCTAAGGTCTGAACTTGAATTTCATGGATCAGCGTTTTTCCCGAAACACATAGCTCTATATCCTTCTTAATCAATTTCCTAGCTTCTTCAGAATATGCCCACCAGTAAGTATCATGGAACATCTTTTTCCTGACATCTTCTAGTTTGCTTCCGATAAGGTTCAGTGGAGTGTTGTTAACAAATATAATCTCTCCATCTGGCTCCAACACAGCGACAAATGTGAGCATATCATTCAAAGTGTCGGAAAAGAAACTTTCCCTTTCTTGGAGGGCTTTCTCTGCTTTTTTACGTTCAGTGATGTCGCTGAACATTGCAAATGCGCCTGCAAATTTGCCTTTCTCATCCATTAATGCACTAGCTGATACAGCTGTCCAAACTTCACCTCCATCCCTACGTTGGAGTCTGAGCTCATATTGTTCAAAAATTCCTCTAACGCGTTTTTTCATACGGACTTCGTGATCAGGCAGATCTTCCTCAAACATAAAATCAGATAGAATCTTACCCATCATCTCCTTGGGGCTATAACCCAGCATGTCTGCCATTTTCTTATTCACAAAAGTGATTTTAAGATCAGCGTTAACAGCACAAATACCTTCATTAGCAGTTTCGACAATGCGCCGATAGTTTTCTTCACTAGTCCTTAGTTCATATTCTGCTTTTTTACTGTCCGTGATATCTCTCAAAATCGTTTGAAAGGCAACAACCCTTTTTCCTTCTCTTATTGGATTAGCTTTGTACTCTACGATCCTTTTCCCTTTCGGAGTGTTTATTTCAGTTTCGCCTTCAGCTAGTTTTCCTCGAGCTACCTTTGTTATGTCTTTAAGTATTCTTGGCCAATATCTCTTTGAAACAAACTTGAGCACATTCTTTCCAATAACCTCATCCTTTTTAAATCCATATTCCACAACAGCCTTGTTTATAGACGTCATCTTTCCTTTCAAGTCGGATGTGAAGATAACATCTCTTGCATTTTCAAAAAGATCTCTATATCTCCCTTCACTTTCTTTCAACGCCCTCTCCGTTTGTTTAAGTTCAGTAATATTTAAAAGTGATACTAACTGTTTTCCAGTACCGGGAATGGGAGAAACTGCTACTAGAAGATCTTTTACATTACCTGCCTTATCCTTTCCCTTTGATTCATATTGGCTGGGAGCTGCCTCTGGATCGGTTTTTCGCAAAAAAGCATATTCTTTAAGTTTATCTAATTCCTCTTTAACAGCGAAGTCTGTCCATTTTTTCCTGCCTTCTATTTCTTCCTTAGAAAATCCGGTAAGTCTTTCAACTTCTGAATTTACTTGAGAAATGGTCATATCTTCATCTACCAAAACAGTTGCAGTTCCAGTATTCTCAAATATGGTTCTGTAATAGGCTTCAGATTCTCTTAGAGACCTCTCCATCCTTTTTCGTTCGGTATCGTCGAAGATATAACCTTTGACTTCAGTAAGTTTCCCTGACTCATTGAGTATGCCAACAACGTTGGCTACAACGTGGATTTCTTTGCCGTCTGGGCGGGTGTGGCTGGTTTGGTGACCATAGATCTTGCGCTCAGTTTTCAGGCAAGCTACCAGATCGGTCCAGTCAGCTGGATTGAATTCTGAAATATCTGATTGAAAGGTCTGGTCACGGTTTTTAAAGCCGTATATTTCTGTGAATGCTGGATTGCATTCAATTATTTTCCCTTCTGGTGTTGCTATGAAGTCACCAGTCAAATCTTCGTCAAAAAATCGGTGATATTTCTTTTCACTCTCTTGAAGTGCTTCTTTTGCCTTTCTACGTTCAGTGATATCGCGGATGATGCCTTGATGTCCTAAAATATTTCCGTCATGATCTCGCCACACATTCGAAGTGAGCAGGCAGTTTATCTCTGTACCATCCTTTTTCCGTAACTTCAGCTCATAGTCTTTAACATGACTTTTTTTTTCTATATGTTGCTGAAACTTGTCCCGATCAGCAGGATTAGCATATATTTTATAAGTTTTAAGTCCCATCATCTCTTCTTTTGTATAGCCAAAGAGATCTAACATGGATTGGTTAAAGTCAATGAACCCACCCTCTCGAGAAGTAATATAAATGGCATCTTTGCAATCTTCAAAAAGGTAACGGTATTTCACCTCGCTCTCGTGCAGAGCTTCTTCTGCCCGTTTGCGCTCGGTGATGTCTCGCATGGCTGTTATTCTTGCCATGCCACCTTTGTAAGCCATGCTCTTACCAACCAATTCAACAGGGAAGGTGGTTCCATCTTTTCTTAGCCCTAAAGCCTCATAAGGTCTCTCATAGCCCGCCATTATGTTTTTCATTATTGTTTCATGGGATTCGGGGGCTGCAAACTCCAATGGATTCTTTCCCATTACTTCAGAAAGTTCATATCCCCCCATTCTTGCAAAAGTGGTGTTGGCATCAAGGATCCTCTTTCCATCATGGATACAAATCCCTTCAAAGCCGGCTTCTGCCAATCTTTTGAACCTTTCTTCGCTCTCTCTCAGCTGCTCCTCCATCTGTTTGCGTTCGGTGATGTCTTGATGGTTCCCGATCATTCTTATGGCTTCGCCATCCTTATTGCGCTCAACAACTTTTCCGGTTGACCTGAACCAGCGATAATTACCGTCTTTAGTTTTAAGGCGGAATTCATTCTCATAATAATCTGGTTTTGTTTTAAGGTAAGTGTCTGTGGTTTCAACCACCCTGGACAAATCTCCAGGATGGATCATGCTCTTAATTGTTTCATAGGTGGCAGGAAATTCATCAACTTCATAGCCAAGCATTTTGTAGTAGTGAGGGCTGAAGAAAAGTTTATCTGTTACAAAATTCCAAGACCAGATACCATCGGTCGTAGCATCCAATGTTAGCAAGAGTTCTTTCTCACTTTCCTTTAACTTTCTCTCCATCTCATGCTTGTGAAGAGCGACTTCAATGGTAGTTTTTAGTTCAGTTTCATCGAATGGTTTTAGTAGGTAACCGTAAGGTTCTGTCAGCTTCGCCTGCTGAACATTGCTCTCTTCAGAATGTGCTGTGAGGTATATCACAGGTATATTGAACTGATCTTTAATTTTCCTGGCACATTCTATTCCATCAATTTCTCCCTTTAATACAATGTCCATTAAAACTAGATCAGGTTTGAATGCATCTATTTTTTTCAGAGCGTCTGCTCCAGAAGATGTGACTGCAGGAACATCATACCCAAAAAATTTTAGGGTACGTTGAATATCCATAGCCTCAATGGCATCATCCTCAACAACTAAAATTTTTACTTTAGGCATGATTATTGCCTTCAACTTTTTTTTATAAAATTAGATTTATTATATCTATTCTCTAAAAGCTTTATATTAAACATTACTAATTTCTAATAAAAGTAAAAAACCCCCCACTGATAAATTGAGGTTCATATAACATTTTATTTCAATAATACATTGTATAACTTTAAATTTAGTAAAATTCTTTTATGATACCATTAAGTTAACAGAAACTGTTTGAAATCTCAGAATTAATTCAAATCCTATAAAATAATTACCCTTTTTTTAATTTTTAAAGACTTTATAAGTTTTTAGATTAAAATGTATACTTAAACTCAATTTTAATATAACTTTCCAAATAAAGTTATTATCAAAGCATTTTAGATAAAAATAGAGTGTAATTGAGATCTACAACTCATTTTTTGCTTTTGCAGGTAATTCACGAGAATCATGGAATATTTAATAAAATTGAAATCAAGTAAAAATAGAGAAGAAACGATACCTATGCAAAATTAGAAATGGTACTAATACTTAAAAATGATATAAATAAATAAAATTTGAAGAGGTTTTTTTGCATGATAGGCATAATCGGTGGTACAGGAATATACGAAATTGTTGAAATGGGAGACAAAATTGAGACCAAAACCATTAAAACACCCTATGGGAAATCCCCAGAAATCTCCCTATTTAAATTACATGATAAAGACGTTGCATTCATGTCAAGACACACAGCAGGCCATGCAATTCCTCCACACATGATTAACTACCGGGCCAATATCTATGCAATGAAAGAGATGGGAGTTGAGCGGATACTTTCAACCAACGCTGTTGGCTCTCTTGATGAATCCATAGGGCCAGGAGACTTTTTAATACCACATGATTTCCTTGATTTTACAAAGACGAGAAAAAACACTTTTTATGATTATAAGACTGTCCATATTGACATTACAGAGCCATATTGTCCTGAACTGAGAGATATATTGACATCATCTGGAGAAGTTATCAAAGAGGGAGTTTATGTTTGTACAGAAGGTCCCAGATTTGAAACTGCTGCTGAAGTGGAGATGTTTAGGAAACTGGGTGGTATTGTGTTGGGAATGACAGGTATGCCTGAAGCTGTACTTGCCAGAGAAGTTGAAATATGTTATGCCAGCATCTGCACAATATCAAACTATGCGGCATCAATATCTCCCGATAAAATAACCATAGAGGAAGTATTTGAAGTTATAGAAAAAAGAGAAAAAGATCTAATCAACCTAATTTCTGATACAATAGCAAAAATTCCAAAGAACAGGCCATGCCCCTGTAAAAATGCGCTTGAAGGTGCGGAAGTGGAAAAAGAAATCGAAGATCTTTAGAGGACCAGAACCCCATTTATTGTCTATTCCATCATTTTATCAAACTTTTTTAAAAATTATTTAAATAAATTATTTCTTTATGGCTCAAAAATATTCCATAAACCATGGAATATAATTGAAGCATAGGTTTTACCTGTTCTAAGACGTAAATATCCTACAATCAGACCTAAAAGCAGGCCTACCCCCATTTTCAAGACCATGACCATACCTAAATTGTTCATGACCACCGGGTTTCGGATCAAAATATCAATATAACCCAGTTGCCACAGCCCGAAAAGCAGTGTAACAGTCAAGAGGGTAACAATATCCGGGTTAATCATTCCCTCGAATTCACGTATCTTACCCCAGATATAGCCTCTAAATAACAGTTCTTCAAATACTGGAGTTATGATGCCAAATACCAGAGTAAAAACAAGAACATGAAACTCCCATTCAAATATGTATTGACTTAAAACAAGTGTGGTTAGTAGAGAAAAACATATAATATAAAGTATTCTACTTCTTAGTCGAATATTGTCCCATTTAAGCCCAAGATCATTTAAAGATGGTTTAAAGTATAGAATGAGAATTACACCAACAATTACAAAATCTAAACCGTTTAAAATCTGGATCAAAGGTCCAGTTGGTTGTATGGTGATACAAAAAAATCTGAAAATGACCGCCCTTAAAATCTGTATAACAGCCAGTGCCAGTAGAATTTTTAAAACCAGGTTAAGAAAGGTATTTCTATCTTCAGGAGTGTGAAAGAATTTCATAATAGTTTCCATCCGCTTCTTAATCACCCGGGTAGATAAAAATGTCCTCTATTTTAACTTTGAAGAATTTAGATATTTTAAAGGCTAAAATCAGTGAAGGGTCATATTTTTCTTTTTCAATGGCTATTATGGTCTGTCTGGTTACTCCAAGCTCTTTTGCCAGTTCTTCCTGCGTTAAATCGTGTATGGCCCTGTAAACTTTCACTTTATTTTTCATGCCATCATTTCCATGTATTTATCTCAATATTTCCTGGTGTAGTAGGCGCGGGATGTGAAATAGAGTATAAAACAGAATAATGCAGCTAAAAATAGTGTATATCCTGCCTGTAAAAATTGAGGATAACTGTTCCTTACGGCAAAAATAATGATGCCTGCATAGATTATAACCGCTATAAAGATACCTAATGTCATTGTAGCAGCTTTTTCATTTATTAACTGGGTTCTTTCATCTTCAACAACGACATCACTGTCGCCCTGGAAAATTTCTCCTAAATTATCTCTATGGATATATAGAACAGTACTTAAGGGGATTAAAAGTATGATTGCAAGTATTATAATGTAAATATTTGCCAGTATCAGCCCCACAATCCATAAGCCAGTGATAAAAGCTGATACTATCTTTATAAATAATCCAGATTCAAATATTGAAAGTATTTTTAAAATCGTCCCTGATTTTGCACTCATTAAACCTCACTACCTTTGATTCTTTTTTAATAACCTCCATAAAGTCACATGCGAAGCAAAAACCGTTGATAATAGCTGTAAAAATGGGGATATGAATATCATAAGAATTATCCATCCAATGAAGCTTATTTTAGGTTCATAAAGAATCATTGGGATTCCAAAATTAGCAAAATCCGCCCCAGGATTCAGGAGCATCGTGCTTATCGGTCCCCAAATAACCACCATCCATATAAATGTAACAACAGACGCGAAAAATGAATATTTTAAAATACCAGTCAAAATATCGTTTAAACTTCTATTAGAACGAGTTAAACATTTTGTAATGTACCATCCTACTGGAAATCCGAATAATATACAGAAAATCGGGACACCCATTCCCATTCCAACAAATAAGGTATCCAGAATTATATAAACCACAAAGGCGATTTTTTTCTTTATTTTAAAAATTTTGTTCATGTAAATAATACTTTACATAATGTTATATAAGCTTTACTATTAGTAAATTGAGTTAATTTGGGGCTCAGAAACATTACCACTTAGGAGGACTTCCAGTTCCCGCAAACACTTGTCAATTTCGTGCCATCTTTAATATGGTTATTAAGTCAACACTATCGACTCTTTTTTTGATTTTGTTTATTCAAGATAAGTTGAATATGTTTTACATGAAAGTATGAACTATTTATTAAAATTTAGATTCATAAACCAATTTATTTATTTTTTTAAACTATTGCATATAGATGCTTTTTAGCAGTTATATAGATTATTTTTGAAAATGGAGAAAATTTATGAAAGAAATATTAGCTATGGTTAATAGATAAACCATGGTGATAATATGAAAGTTAAATACGCTACCATCATAGTTGAGGATATGGATGAGTCAATTAAATTTTACAGGGAAGTTATGGGATTTGAAATAGATAGTCAATACGATCTCGGACCAGCAGGAACAATCACACTATTGAAAGGTGAAGGAGAAACTATGGTAGAAATCATTAAAAATCCAGTAGATGAACCTGGACTATTTTCAATAGGAATGGACGTTGAAGACTTAGACACCACAATTAAAGAGCTTAAAGCAAAAGGTGCTAAAGTCACAATGGAACCCATTCAAATAACAGTGGGATTACTTGCATTCATAGAAGACCCAGATGGGGCCAGGATAGCGCTAATTCAACACCATTAATCTATTTTTTAAATTTATTTTTTTAAATCCCGTTGATACCCATCTAATCAAGTGTTATCACTCATAAAGTTGAGCAATCAAATATAAATATCACTCACAAAGTTGAATAACTATTTATTTACAGTTTTTTAAATAATAAATAGATAAGGGGTGGTGATCATGAGTACTGACATAGAAAATAAATCATCTATACCGGACAAAATATTAAAAGAAAAAGAATTTAAAAACTCTGAATTTATTGGAGCCATAATAGTCAATATAATTATTTTATATATTGTCAATAACCTCTTAGGCTGGAAGATATCATTCATTGCACCTACCTGGACCCAGGTACTCTTTATTTTGAATGTTTCTATTGTTGCCAATATATTAGCAAATATTGGATTTTTAATATATCAAAGAGGATGGTTTAGATCTCTGGCTCAGATAATATTAACTATCATTGGATTTGTGGTGGCCTACGAGTTTTATGTGGTATTTCCATTTATTATTCAAACAGAATGGATTGCAATCGGCCTTAAAATACTTATAATACTGGCTATGGTTGCCTTTGTTATAGCGACCATTGTAGAAGTTTTAAGATTGATTTTTATCAATATCGAAAAAACCAACTCTTAAAAAACTCCATTCTGGTTCAAAAAACTCCTGCAGAGACCTTGATGCCGTAGATTCAGATTGCGTTCTACATTGGAGCTGTGATGTCTGTGTTAGTGGCTGTGTTCTCCGCTTTTAAGTGAAAAGTTCATAAATGAGTCCCATCATGTTGAGATAGATACCTATAAGGGTTTGGTTGGTGAGAAAGGGGGTTTGGAGAAAGTTGAGGATTAATTTTCAACTTTTTAGAACATAAGACTTAAAATTCAAAACTTGATGAAATAAACTAAGCTCTTCTTTAAAATTATCGATTTTTTTTCTTATTTCTTTATCATTGGCCATTAAATCATTACTATGATTCTAAAACCATTATAAACACGATGATATTATTTTTAATTAAATTATATATGTTTATTCAATTTAATTTGAATTATTGAAGTCTTAATTTATCTAATAAATAATAAAAGCCCAAAGTTATATGTGTCTTCCAATTATAGAATAAATATCAACTTTAGTCTCAAGGAATTTGTTATTATGAATAAAATTTTTGGAGAATGGAAAATAGTACCAATATATCTTCTTTTAATTTTTTTAGGACAATTAACTTATTATTTACATTCAATTGAAATAAAAAATTTTGCATGGATAGTTTATATATTAATAATATTATGGGCATTTAGGGGAATAGGAATGAAACCTTTAAATCCAAAATTAAAAAAAATTGAGCCCTTTATAAATAATATCAGTATTTTTCTTCTCCCCATAGTGGTTTCCATT